>CAZOQJ010000109.1:0-8545 GCA_964581905.1 uncultured Pirellulales bacterium | reverse complement strand
CGAGAATCGAAATGCGTCAAATCGGTTCACGCGATGAGGCCAAAATACTCGGCGATGTCGAAAGCTGTGGACAACAATGCTGCTGTCAAAGATTTCTCAAGCTCTTAAAGCCGGTCAATATGCGAATGGCCAAGATGCAAAAAGCAACCCTCGACCCTTCAAAGATATCCGGTTATTGCGGCAGATTGAAGTGCTGCCTGCGATACGAGGATAAAACTTACACCGAGCTTAAAAAACACCTTCCCAAAAAGAATACAATTGTAAAAACCAAACACGGTGAGGGCAAAGTCATCGACACACAAATATTGACTCAGCTTGTTGTCGTCGAATATGAGAATGGGGAAAAAGCCGCCATTCCTGTCGAAGAGCTGGAGATAATTCCCCCGCCCGCAACCGCAAGTGAAAAATCTATCGATTCGGCACCGGCCGCCCAGAATGACCAAGGCGGTACTCCGGAGGCCAGTGACCAGAACGACAAGAGTAAGGATGATGAAGAGCAGTAATCATCAAGGAAAAAATATGCCACGTAAAATTGTTGTTACATCAGCTTTACCGTATGCAAATGGCCCGATACACATGGGGCACTTAGTAGAATATCTCCAGACCGATATTTGGGTGCGTTTCCAGAAAATGTGCGGCAACGAGTGCCTCTACTTTTGCGCCGATGACACTCACGGCACCCCCGTTATGATAAGTGCCCGGGCCGCCGGCATAACTGCCGAACAGCTAATCGAACGCATGTATACAGAGCATAAAGCAGACTTCGACAGCTTTTTCATAGAATGCGATAATTTTTACACAACACACTCACCGGAAAATAAAAGCTTTAGCGAGCTGTTCTTCAGCCGCCTAAACGAAGCCGGCTCAATCGTCAAACGAAATGTCGAACAGGCCTACTGCGAGAACTGCAAGATGTCCCTGCCCGATAGATACATCCGCGGCACCTGCCCCAGATGCGGCGCCGAGGACCAATACGGCGACTCCTGCGAGGTCTGTAGTGGAACATATCGCACGACCGAATTGATTAATCCCCGCTGTGCAACCTGTTCCACTAAACCGGTTCGCAAAGAAAGTGAACACTACTTTTTCAAACTCTCCGATTACGAACAAAAACTCAAAGACCTCATCGCCAAAGGCTACATTCAGCAATCGGTGGCAAACAAACTCGACGAGTGGTTCAAAACGGGCCTGAAAGACTGGGACATCTCCAGAGACGGACCCTATTTCGGTTTCAAAATACCGGGGGAAGAAAATAAGTTTTTCTACGTCTGGCTGGACGCTCCTATCGGATATATGGCTTCTGCAAAGAACTACTGCGACAAAAACGGTTTGGATTTTGACAAGCTCTGGAATAGTCCAGAATACGAGCTTTACCACTTTATCGGCAAGGACATTACGTATTTTCATGCACTTTTCTGGCCTGCGATGCTCATCGGTGCCGGCTTCAAAACCGCCAACAAACTTTTCATACACGGCTTCCTGACTGTGAACAACGAGAAGATGAGTAAATCTCGCGGGACATTTATTAAGGCAAGCACCTACCTGAAGCATCTTAATCCCGAACACCTGCGATACTACTACGCAAGCAAACTAACCGGAGGTATCGAAGATATAGATTTGAGCTCAGACGATTTTATAAACAAAATCAACTCCAACTTAGTCGGAAAACTTGCGAACCTCGCCTCTCGCTCCGGACCAATGCTGACAAAGAAACTGGATGGTCAACTCGGTCAGTTAGATACTCAGGGCAGGGAATTAATCAACAAGCTCACAGCCGCAAAAGACCAAATCATCACGGATTATGAAAATCTGAACTTTGCTGCCGTGGTTCGCACAATTGCTGCCTTAGCCGACGAGGCAAATCGATATGTCGAACAGAATCAGCCCTGGGCAACGATAAAAACCGACTTGGAAAAGACACGAACAACCCTTACGGCAATAATAAACGCCGTACACATCCTGACGATCTATCTAAAACCAATCCTGCCTAAGTATGCAGAAAAAGTGCAGGAATTTCTCAACGTCGATGAGCTGAAATTCTCAAATGTTGAAACGATATTGGAAAACCACAAAATAAACGATTTCCAGCGATTAGCTGAAAGAATCAATGAAGAACAGGTGAATGCAATGATAGAAGAAAGCAAAGAAACTCAAAGTCCTCAGCCGCCGAGTGCTGAAAAAGCCGAAACAATCCCGGTTGAACCATTCAAGCCCGAGTGCACAATCGATGACTTCGGTAAAATTGACCTGCGAATTGCTAAAGTTGTAAAGGCCGAACCGGTTGAAGGCGCGGATAAACTGCTGCGTCTGGTTTTAGATGTAGGCGGACCGCAAAAAACCTGTTTTGCCGCGATAGCCAAGGCCTATAAGCCCGAAGAGCTAACCGGCAAAATCGTGGTCTATCTGGCCAATCTAAAACCAAGACAGATGAGGTTCGGCCTGTCGGAAGGTATGATTCTGGCAACAGGTGCCGGCGGAAAGGACATCTTTATGCTCTCAGTTGATGCTGGAGCAAAACCCGGACAAAAGGTCCTCTGATATTGTCACTGGCATCGCGAGGCCTAAGGAAAATGAAAAAAAGTCTCGAACAAATTACCAAAGAGGACAACCGATATAATCCGAGTGTGGTCAGGTTCGTTTATGAAGGGCTTGGCTATGCCGTACAAAATGTTGCCGCTACCCCCAGTCACATTAGCGGCCAAACACTCTGCGAGGGACTGAAAAAACTGGCTGTTGAAAGATGGGGCCAACTGGCAATGTTAGTACTAAATAACTGGGGTGTCAAAACAACCCGAGATTTTGGTGAAATCGTCTATCTCTTGATAAAGCACAACTGGCTGACTGCCCAGCCGACCGACTCCATCGATGACTTCAATGATGTCTTCGATTTCAAAACCGCCTTCAAAAACCATCTCGAATTCTGAATTGCCAACCTCAAATCAATTGTGCTATATCGAATTACCAAGCAATACTCAGATTCGGTTTTATAGGCTCATTTGATAATAGCCTGCCGAGCATCTTCTCGTGCGAAAATTATAGCAGCTCAGTATCAGCTTTGCCTGTCATTGCGACGCTCGCGTCAGGATGATTTAAGCCATCGATGCCACGTCTTTCGATACGCTGCTTCCACCTTCCAGGCAAATCTCTTCGCGTCATACAATGTACTGTCTTTCATTCGCTGCCGCATCGAAGAACGAAGTTGAGCAAGGGCCGGAAGATTTTCCGCAAGTGCCGTGGCTTTGGCAACATATTCATCGGGTGTTAAGGTCGCAAAAAAATCGAGCCCGACATTGCTGAGTATGCTCAATCCGACCCGAGAAGCATGACATTTGCCGACCAGCGAAATTACCGGTACACCCATCCAAAGGGCCTCACATGTGGTTGTAAAGCCATTACATGGATATGTGTCCAGCGCAATGTCTACTTCACCATACAGCCGCAAATGCTCATCAATTGGTTTCCACCCACAAATGGCCACCCTGCTTAAGCTGATTCCCAACCGCTCAAATTGGCTAAAATAATATCTACTCATCCGGTGGTCGGTGCTCACTCCAAACTTTAGTAAAATGCGAGAGTCGCGATTAGCTTTTAAAATCCTGGCCCACAGCTCTATGATGTGCGGATGTACCTTGCTGCTGCTGTTAAACGAACCAAACGTGATATAACCATTTCGAAGGGCAGGCAGTGGCACCACAGGCGGAGCAAAATCGGCTGGTTTATAACAGAGAAAACCATCTGACAAGAAAAATAATTCTTCGGTATAGAATTGTTGGGATTCAGGGGGGTCGGCCAGAACATCTGTAAAACGATAATCGATTGCCTCAATTCCGGTTGTGTCCGGGGAACCCAAATAGGTAACCTGGATTGGAGCCGGCTTATGGGCCATAACAAGCAGACGATTGTCGGCGGTATGACCGGAAAGTTCCACCAGTATATCAATTTTGTCCTGTTGAATCATATCAACAACTATCTTATCATCGAGGCCACGAATGTTTCGGTACGAATCAAAGCCAGTCCTAAGCTGTTCCGTAACCTCATCCGGGTAAGCTACATTGCTGTAGCCATAAACTTCAACCACGTCATGATTGTGCCCATCCAGAAGCGGCTTAATGAAATATGCCACAGGATGGACGCGAAAATCCGGTGAGATGTAACCAACACGAAGCCGACGCTCAGGGTCGGGGTTATTATCGTGAGATACTCTAGCCAGAGAGCCAGAGGCATGAAGCCGGCCCCATCGCCTATGTTCTTCAAAAAGCTGGTAGGGGTCCAGTTCGGGCTGATGATGAAGGTAAAACAAAAGGTTAGAGTGTACCGCTGAATTCGTGGGGTCGATTTCTATGGCCTGGCGAAATAGATTGATAGCTTCTTGAATTTGACCTGTCCCGACATGCATCCTCGCCAGGCCGGCTAAGAGCTCGGCGTTATTCGGGTCTGCCTCGATAGCCCTTTTTTGATATTCCATTGCCTCTGATAGATGTCCAGTACGCTGGTAGATAAAACCTAACTCGTTGTACACCAAAGCGTGTGGTTCCTGCTCCAATATCTTTTCGAACCACTCTTTTGCCCTGTTGAACTGTCCGGTTTGTTTGAAGACTACTGCAAGCACTAACATGATGTCTGTTCGCGATGGGTCCTTGTAGATGATTTGGGTGGCAGCTTCTACGGCCTCACCATTTAGAACTCGGGTAGCATCCTTGACCCGTCCAGCTGCTACGGCTTCGTTGGCCTGGATTAGCGATTGCGGCATCCCATCGCTTGAACTTGGCAGATGCAAATTGCCATCTTTCAAAACTAACTTTCCCAGTCTGCCTTGCTTTGTTTCGGTTTGCGTGCAGCTGCCCTGGCTTCGCCTTCGGCTACGCCGAGGCGAGCAGGATTGTTCCACTTTCATGTTATAGCTTTGACTCATCTGTAGTTCTTCCAATAAAACTGGGGAGACATTTTGGGTATAGCCCTTCATTGTGTGCTATCGGCAGAAATGGCAATTTCCGGCAAAATTTTTTTAACAGACCAGTTTTGGATATCGCTCTCGTCTTGGCGTAGCGAAATAGTACTGCAGGCCGGACATCCTCACTCGTCTTGACGGAGGCTCGCCGAGCCGGAGCAGGATATGTACGCCAATAGCGGCAATGGACTAAAAATCAAGTCAGGAATCTCAAAATGATTTTTGTGTAAAGTTCAACCGCTTTTTCCAAGTCACTGATATCGATATACTCGTCCGGCTTATGAGCAAGCTGTGGCTTGCCCGGGCCAAAAATCACAACAGGTGCTCCAAATGAGGCGAAAAATGGCCCGTCTGTAGTGAAACCAACGGCTTTGGTTTCATCTGCTCGGACAGCAGAACAAAAATCCTTAACAAAATCGCAATTGCTGTCTGTTTCCAATGCATCCACTTGACGTATGACTGCAACCTCTGCATCGAATTCAGGATTTTTTTGTTTTAATTTTGCTATGATACCTTCAAAATCCTCGATTATTTGCTGATTATTTTGCGAAGGCAAAGTTCGGATATCTATTTCAATACTACATCTATCCGGCACAACATTGATTTCCTTACCGCCGGAGATTGTATTGACACTCATAGAGCAATCGCCTAACAATTTATGCGGCTCAAAGTCAAGCTTATAATTTTGAAGCTCATCCAAAAACGATTTCATCGAATATATGGCATTTATACCTAACCGTGGTGCTGAGCTGTGAGCGATTTTGCCTTTGGTTGTAACTTTAAGCCATAACATCCCTCGATGGGTGGTGATAACTTCGAAATCCGTCGGCTCGGTTATAATTACACCGGCAAGCTCAGGCAATTGTGCTGCATAGTCGCGAATAAATCTCTTTGTTCCACAGCTATCGCTCTCTTCACCGGCAGCAGCTACAAGAATAATATCACCTTGCAGCTTTGTGCCTGACTCAACAATCCGGCCTATAGCAGTAACAACAGAAGCTATTGCCCCCTTCATATCTGCTGCGCCCCTGCCGTAGATTTTGCCGTCGCTTTCAACCGCTACAAAGGGTGGGTTTTGCCAGCCGGTTTCACCGGGTCCGACAACATCGAGGTGGCATACGAACAAAAGCGAGTTTTTCCGGCCAGCCGACTTTATCCGCGCAGTGACATTTGCCCTGTTTTTATCCCAGGTATCTACCCGAGAATCTATGCCAGAGCGGTCAAGCTCGGCTGATATAATCTGTGCTGCGGCCAATTCACCTTCTTCAGCGGTCGTTTTAGCCTGAATGAGTTTTTTCAATAATGTTTTCATCGCCCTGTAATTATATGACCGATAGTCACCTTTTACAAAGGACTAAACCTTAAGAAAGACGCTTACCCGCCAGGGCGGCCTGCTTCGGCGAAGGCCTACCCGCCCTCAGCGAGGTCTCGCCAAAAAGCGGACGCCGAGCCTGAAAGCCTGCCGTAGTCCGAAAAGGTCATTAGTTAAAGAAATACCAGTTACCAATTACCCCTTACAATATTATCTCTGTGCTCTTATTAGCTCCGCAGCGAAAAATTTAGAAAATAGCAAAATTATTGTTGCATAATAGAATTTAAAAAGAGATAATCAAGGATTAAAAATTTAAGGGCCTCTAATAAGGAGTGTAAATGGGACCCATATTAAATGGCCTCGTAAAGCTTCAAAGTGTTGAAAATCGTCTGCGAGCCGCCAAAGCAAAACTTGCAAGATGTAGAAGAAACGTAATTATCCAGGAAAATCAAGTCAGAAACCTCCAAAATGCCCTCGAAGCCAAAAAAGAAGAGATTCAGCTAACTAAGTTCCAGTCGGACCGGCTGGAACTGGAGCTGAAGAGCAAAGATGAACAAGTTGCCAAGTTAAGGGCCTCACTGAATACCGCAAGAACAAACAAAGAATATGCTGCGGTATTAACCCAGCTTAACACAACAAAAGCCGACAATTCTAAAGTCGAAACCCAAATTCTCGAATTATTAAAGGATATTGAGGCCGACGAAGCCGAGTGTAAGGATATCCGCAATCAAATAGAACAGCAGAAACAACATCTCGAGAAAACGCGAAAAGAGTCAGAGGAGCTGGCAATCAAATATCAGGCCGAAATTGATGAAGTCCAGAAAGAATGGAACAAGGTTGCAAAGACAATTTCCAAAGAACCTTTGGAAATTTTCAAACGCGTCGCCGAAACATTTGACGGCCAGGCAGTAGCAGTGATTGAACAGCAGGAGGGCAAAACAGGAGCATATAGTTGTGGCGGCTGCTTTATGGGCATCACCGCTGAAAGCGTTAATATGCTTATGACTAAAGATGAAGTCATTCGCTGTCCCAACTGCACAAGAATACTTGTACTTACAAGTGAGGAACATACCTGATACTCGGTACTCAATACTTGTCATGTTTAGCGAAGTGAAACATCTGACTCCGGAATGATTGAGATTATTCGTCCGCCTTCCTGGCTACGACTTAGCACCTACGCCAAGACGAACGGCAGACGCAAAATGACAGACTGAATACAAGATGCGAAGTACAAAATACGAGATAGTAGCTCACACAGATGGCGCCAGCAGAGGCAACCCAGGCCCGGCTGCTGCAGGTTTTATCTTAACAGACTCCGCCGCAAATCAAATACAGGCAAAGGCCTTCTTTTTAGGCCAAGCTACTAACAATGTAGCTGAATATACCGCCATCGTAAAGGCCCTCGAAGCCATAAAGCAGCTCGGTGCTAAACAACTAATAGTTTACAGTGACAGCGAGCTGCTGGTCAAACAGCTTAACGGCGAATACAAGATAAAAAGTGAGCAAATCAGGCCTTTCTTCCAGCAGGCCACTGACTTGCTCAGCGAATTTAAAAACTGGAAGGTCCAGCACATTAGACGCGAGAAAAACAAAGAGGCCGACAAACTCGTAAACCAGGCCTTGAATCTCGAACGTGATGTTACCATGCCCCGAATGAGTCACGAGCGACGAGTCACAAGCGACGAGTCACGAACCAGGCCAATTCGGTTGGGTGTGCTAATCAGCGGCGGCGGCACAACATTGATGAACATCCTTGAATATATAAAGGACGGCCGGCTAAATGCCGAGGTCGCCGTTGTGATAAGCTCACGCTCAACTGTAGCTGGAGTTGAAAAGGCAAAAAAAGCTGGGCTTGATGTAAAAATCATCCGTAAAAAGGACTACCCGGACATTGATGAATTTAGTTATCATATTGAGGAGGAGCTCGTCGCTGCAAACGCTGACCTCGTTATCCAGGGTGGCTGGCTGTGCCTGTGGAAAATACCGCAGCGTTATGAAAATCGCGTAATGAATATACATCCTGCGTTGCTTCCGAGCTTCGCCGGAGAAGGTATGTGGGGACACCACGTTCACGAAGCGGTTCTCGAAGCTGGATGCAAAGTAAGCGGATGTACCGTGCATTTTTGCACAAATGAATATGATAAAGGGCCAATAATTGTACAGCACGCTTGTGTTGTCAAAGACGATGATACTCCAGATACACTCGCTGCAAGAGTATTTCGCGAGGAGTGTATCGCATATCCGCAGGCAATAAGACTATTTGCTGAAGGTGGAATAGTAGTTAA
>CAZOQJ010000108.1:0-8566 GCA_964581905.1 uncultured Pirellulales bacterium | reverse complement strand
CCTGATGTTCACTATTACCGATGTCACCGGCAGGGTAATCGGCTTCGGCGGAAGAACGCTGAGCGAGCAGGGTGCAAAATACATAAATTCACCCACGACCGCCCTGTTCGATAAAAGCAATTCTCTTTACGGCCTCGAGCACGCCCGACACCAGATTGTCTCGACTGACACCGCCGTCGTCGTCGAAGGTTATACCGACTGTATAATGGCGCACCAGCTCGGCTGCACTAATGTCGTCGCTGCTATGGGCACAAGTTTTACAGCCGGCCAGGGCCGTCTCCTGCGCCGGTACGCAAAAAAGGTAATCTTGCTCTTCGATAGTGATGCCGCCGGTATCGAGGCCGCTAATCGGGCACTCGAAGTCTGCCTGTCGCAGCGCATAGATATCAAGCTCGCCTTCGTCCCGCAGGGTAAAGACCCATGCGATTTCCTGCTCGCTAATGGCAAAGAGAAATTTCAGCAGTTACTCGACAATGCCGTCGATGTCCTGCAGTTCAAATGGAATCGCCTGACAGAAAAATTCAGTTCCGATGATACCCTTGCAGGCCGAAAAGCTGCCATCGATGAGTTTTTGCAGACAGTTGCTACCGGCCTCTACGCCGGCTCGCTCAATACTATTGAAGGAGGCCTCCTAATCAATCGGCTCTCAGGCATTATTGGCCTTGACAGCAGGCAGGTAACCGCTGAATTACGCAAGAGAGTCACAACAGCCGCAAGAACCGCCGCTTACGATATGCAAAAGCAGACCGTCTCACAGGCAGATTTTGGCGAAGGCCTTTCCGCAACCGCTCAGCGGGAAATTTTGGAAGTATTGCTCAACGAGCCGAAGCTTTTTAAGACCGTTAAGAAAAAAGTCTCACCTGAGAACTTTGATGTTCCGGTATTAAGGCAGATTGCTTCTATCTTGTTTGAAACTTTGGATGGTAATCTCGAACCTCAGTTGACAGATATTCTTGCAAAGACGGAATCGCCGCAGGTTGCCAGTTGCATCACGCAGTTACAGTCTGCCGGCGAGCAGAAGGGCAATTTCGAATCTCGTTTAAGAGATGCCGTTGACGCCTTGTTAAGCTGCCGGGCCAGAATGAAAATCGAGCAGTTAAAATCTAAGAAGGACTCGAAGAGTTATTTGAAATCCGTTACCGAGTCCGCCAGAAAGGAAAACCGCCGTAATATCGGTATGACATAAAGGTCGCTTATTAATTGTCATTCCTGCGAAGGCAGGAATCCAAAATGTTTTTGATATTTGAATTTTTTACGAAATACGCTTCACGCTTCACGAGATACGATTGATTATGGATAAGAATCAATTGCTTGAGATTATAGAACGAGCAGCCGAAAAAAAAGATAGGGAGCTTTATTTATCCAGAGAGCAAATAAAGGAGCTACCCGCTAAAATTTGGCAATTGAAAGACCTGAAAATACTCTCTCTGGCCGAAAATCAGCTTACTCCACTGCCTCCTGAGCTCGGCCAGTTGAAAAACCTAGAAATACTCGATCTGGAGAGAAATCAGCTTAAAAAGCTACCGCTTGAAATTGGCCAGTTGAAAAACCTTGAAGTACTCAATTTGTCCGACAATCAGCTTACTGACCTTCCATCTGAACTCGGCCAGCTGAAAAACCTGACAGGACTCTATCTGGAAGGCAATCCCTTAGAATCACCCCCGCCGGAGGTAGTAAAGCAGGGAACAAAGGCCGTCCTTGCATATCTGCGGGAGCAGCTAAAAGAAGCCAAAAAGCAATGGGTATCGAAACTTCTGTTTGTAGGTGAAGGCGGTGTGGGTAAGACATCGCTATTGAGGTCACTTAGAGGCGAGAAATTTATTGCAGACCTGGAAACAACCCATGGAATTAGCGTGGAGAAGTTGGAGTTAGCGCATCCGACTGAAACAGATGTAAAAATAGAATTAAATACATGGGATTTTGGGGGCCAGCAGATATATCACGCGACCCATCAGTTCTTTTTGACCAACCGCGCGCTATTTGTATTGGTCTGGGACACTCGGCACGGCTGGGAGGCAGGCAAGCTTTATAACTGGCTTGATAGAATCCAGGCTAAAGCTCCTGATTCACCCGTAATGATTGTGGCAGCACATATAGATGAACGTGATGCGGACTTGCCGTTAGACGATTTAAGAAAAAAATATCCGCAGATTACAGGTCATTATAAGGTTAGTAATAAGACTGGAGAAAGAATTGAAGATTTCCGCGAGAAACTGTCAGAAGTTGCAGCGGATTTGCCCTTGATGGGAGAGCAGTGGCCGGCATCTTGGCTCGATGCTGCGAATGAGATTAGAGGTAAAAAAGAACATTACATTCCGCCAAAAGAGCTTTTTGCTTTGATGGATAAGCATGAGGTTAAGAAAGATGGTGCCAGGGTATTAGCACAATGGCTGCACGAGCTTGGAGATATCTTGTATTTCAGGGAGGATGAGGAGCTTAACGATTTGGTGATTTTGAATCCGCAGTGGGTAACTGAAGCAATCAGCAAAGTTTTAGAGAGCAAAGAAGTTATCGAAAGAGATGGGGTTTTTACACGCCAGCTTAGTGATGAACTTTGGCCGGATATTGACGAGAATATTCGGGGACACTTTTTGCGATTGATGGAGAGATTTGATTTATCATACAGGACCTTGGAAAACAGGGAAATAAGCTTGGTAGTAGAACGGCTACCGCTGGACCCGCCGGATTATGAGAAAAAATGGGACGAAATTAAGGAGAAAGAGGGTTGTAAAGAGATATCGATGAAGTTCGAGTTAAGCAGCGTCCCTGCCGGCATACCAACATGGTTTATAGCGAGGTCTCATCGATTTACAACGCATACTCACTGGCGCTTAGGGGCATTATTCACAGATAGCAAAGAAGAACGTCATTTAGGATTAGTTGAAGCATATCCACACGACAGATATTTGCGACTCACTGTTCGTGGGCCGGTACCGCAAAACTTTTTTGTACTGCTGCGAAATGGTCTGGAATTGACATTAGCAAGATTTCCGGGCCTTAAAATTAAAAGGACGATGCCATGTCCGGGACACGATGATAAAAAATGTACTCATGAGTTTGACTTCGCTCAGTTAGAAAAGGCAGTTGAAAAAGTTAAACCTGCATTAGAGATACAGTGCCCGGAGACCTTCGAAAATGTTTCAGTGCCTGGTATGCTATTCGGATTGCACTGGAAGACGAATGATGAAGTGATCAAGCGTATTGATACTCTACAAACTGTGGTAATAGAAGGCGATGAAAAAATAGTTACGACCATCCATACAGAGTTGGGAGAATTAAGTGCTCTTATGCAACGTGGATTTACAAGCTTATTCAACGCATTACAAAAATTAGAAGAATCACACTGTCCGAATGTATTTGCTGTCCTACCTAAAGACGAAAAAGGGTGGTTAGAAATTATTCTCGGCCAAAAAATTGTTTTACAGTTGTATTGTCAGCAGCCGGGCAACTGGCATCCCACAATAAAAGGCGGAAGATATGAAATAAAACAACCGGCGCAGTGGCTTAGAACTATGGGGCCATATATAGTCAAGTTAGCTAACGTAATTAAATATGCAGCGCCTGTGGCCGGTGCAGCAGCAGGTTTGTATGGAGAAACAATTGCTAGAGTAAGGGGTGCTAAGTTTGCAGAGAAACTGACACATCAAATAAAACTTATGGAGGAACTAGCAAATAAAATAAAAGATGAAAAGTATTTAAGGGAAATAAAGCTTGCAGAGAAACTCGGCGCAGAAGGAATTGTAGAACATGCTGAGGGAGCGGCCCTGAGGGCGCTGCGGAAATGGTTGGATGAGGTGGACCCTCATCAGCATTGGGGAGGCCTGAAAAAGATATTGACGCCGGAAGGCCATTACCTTTGGCTGTGTGATTACCACGCCGCCGAATATAAAAAGTGAGGCTCGCCGTAGCCTTGGCGAAGGCGGCTAAATTTATGAATTATTTTATTGCTCAATTGATTGGTGAAAATTCGTGTGGATTCGTGGCTAATAATCTCTGTGTTCTCTGCGCTCTCTGTGGCAAAAATAGGAGCTATAATCAGTGTTAACTTGTGCCTTAGTGCCTTCGTGGCAAAAAGATAAGCGATATAGGAATGTAAAATGAAAAGAGAAACAATAATTCGGCTTCATAGCAACTTCGAGCATAGCTTGCATAAGGACACTGATATCGGCACGGAGTTTTGGCTCGCACGCGATTTGCAGAATTTGCTCGGATACGCCCGATGGGAAAACTTCGCCAGGGTTATAGAAAAAGCCAAAACCGCCTGCAAAAACGCCGGATTTGAGATGGGAGACCATTTTCTTGATATCACGAAAATGGTCTCTCTTGGTTTAGGAGCAGAGCGGGAAATCGACGATATCGCACTCACTCGATACGCCTGCTATCTAATTGCCCAGAACGGCGACCCATCCAAAGACCAAATTGCTTTTGCCCAGACCTACTTTGCCGTCCAGGCCCGCAAGCAGGAAATCATAGAAAAACGAATCGCCGAAGTAGAACGGCTCACCGCACGCAGGAAACTTACGCTTTCGGAAAAGGAGCTTTCTGGAATCATATTCGAGCGGCTCGGTGATGACCAGAGCTTCGGCAGAATCCGAAGCAAAGGAGATAGAGCATTATTCGATGGAAAATCCACAGAGCAGATGAAAGGCCGCCTGCAAGTCCCAAAAGGTCGTCCTCTGGCCGACTTTCTTCCGACAATCACAATCAAGGCCAAGGATTTTGCCAATGAAATCACAAATTTTACTATCAAACGGGATGATATGCGGACTGAAGAACGTATCACGCTTCAACACGTAAGGAACAATCAGGAAGTTCGAAATCTTCTTGTAAAACGAAATATAAGACCCGAGGCGCTTCCTCCGGCAGAGGATGCAAAAAAGGTGGAAAGAAGGCTTATATCCGAACAAAAGAAATTATTAAACAAGCCGGAACCGTTTGAGTTTGAGCCAACACAAGAGAAATAAAAATGAACTATGCTTGTCCGCCGTAGCTTGTGCCACAGGTACTTCAGCGAAGGCGGAAACTATGAACCAAATACTGTAATAAATAGTAGATTATTAATAGGAAACGAACTGTATTAATCAGTGTTAACTTGTGCCTTAGTGCCTTCGTGGCAAACTATGAACCAAAAGCAATAATCGACCGTAAATAATTAATAGAAAACGTAATTTGAATGAGGTGCCAATCGTGGCAAAGAAACGAACGAGAAAAAGCAAAAAAGATATCGAAGCCGAAACCAAAGCCGAGAAAGTCAAACCCGAGAAAGCCAAAACCGAGAAAGCCAAACCCGAGGCCGGCAAGGCGGCTCCGGAGAACACTAAAATCAAGGACCCTCAGGCCCAGCTGAAATCTCTCATCAAAAAAGGCAGGGAGAAGGGGTTTTTGACTTACGAGGAATTGAACAAGGACCTTTCTGACGAGGCCGTTAGTCCCGGCCGTCTCGACGACCTTTTGGCGACGATGGACGAGATGGGAATCCGTTTGCTTGAAGAAGCCGACGTGGAATCTCAGCAGGACGAAAAGGCAGTGGAAGGCGGGGAGGGAGAATTCGGATTTGAAGAGGACGAATCGCCTTTGGACGAGAATAAGGAGAAGCTCCTGAAAGACGAAATCCTCGAAAAGGAGCTCGTCGCAGAATCCGCCCGCCGCATCGACGACCCCATCCGCACGTACTTGACCCAAATGGGCCAGATACCGTTGCTTACGAGAATTGACGAGATCAGCCTTGCGAAAAAAATCGAAATAGCAAAAATGGCGTTCAGAAGAAAAATGCTGCAATCGGACTATTGCGCAAAAAACGCCCTCGAACTGCTGCGGCAGGTGCAAAACGGAGACCTCTCCTTCGACAGGACCCTTAAAACCAATACCACACATTACCTGGCAAAAAACACAATAAAAAAACGTATGCCGCCGAACTGCGAAACCGTAGATAAACTGCTTAATATCAACCAGCAGCTGTTTACCAAATCAGTAAAAACACAAGATGCTACCACACAGACAAAATATCTAAAAAGGATGCACAGAAACAGGCGAAAAATCGCATCGCTGCTCGAAGAAATGAGCCTGCGAACCAGCAGAATCGCACCTATGAAACATAAACTGCACGGTATCTGCCAAAAAATGCACCAGTTAGAACAGACCATAACCACAGGGCCAAATAATACAATAGCCGGCGAAGACATCGAGATAATGAAACAAGAGCTGGAAGGGCTGCAAGGGCTGGTTATGGAAACACCAGAACAACTCGATAAGAGAATGCGCGTGATGGAAAAAATCTTCTACCAATATGAAAACGCAAAACGGATGCTCTCCAGCGCAAACCTCCGGTTGGTAGTCTCCATCGCCAAGAAATACCGCAACCGAGGACTCAGCTTCCTGGACCTAATCCAAGAAGGCAATACCGGCCTGATGAGAGCTGTAGATAAATACGAGTACCGCAGAGGATATAAGTTCAGCACGTACGCTACATGGTGGATTCGCCAGGCAATTACACGCGCAATCGCCGACCATGCACGAACAATCCGTATCCCGGTGCATATGATAGAGACGATGAGCCGGCTGAGGACGGCCAGCAAGACTCTGCACCAGAAACTCGGCAGAGAGCCGAAAATAGAAGAAATAGCAGAGGAAGCTGCTATGAGCATGGAAGAGACACGCAGGGTGCTCAATATTTCCAAGCACCCAATCAGTCTCGACAGGCCTATCGGCGAAAGCGAAGACAGCTACTTCGGCGACTTTATCGAAGATGATGCTATCGATTCGCCGGTGTCAACGGCTACGCAGGGAATGCTCAAGGAAAGAATCGATATGATACTAAAGACTCTCTCCTACCGTGAGCGGGAGATTATCAAGCTGAGATACGGTATCGGCGATGGATATACATATACACTCGAAGAGGTCGGCAGAATTTTCAAGGTTACGCGTGAGCGCGTAAGACAGGTCGAGGCAAAGGCAATCCGTAAGCTGCAACACCCAGTACGAGCGCGAAAATTAGAAGGATTTTTGGACCATCAAAGTGCATAGGCCGAAGGCCGTTACTTCCGCCTTCGCTTGAAGCTTCCATCTTCTATCCTTCGCCCTAAGGGGCTTCGGAGGACAGGTCGCTTACGCTACGACGGACAAGTCGGCGGACAAGCGTGACTCGAAAGCGGGCTGGCCCTTCGACATGGTTCGACCATGCTCACCACTGGTCGCTCAGGATAAACTGTGAAGCGTATATGAGTCAATGAGTTGGACAGAAGACAGGAGACAGGAGACGAGTATTTACGATTTGGGGTTGACGGAGTAAGACCCTTCGATTAGACTCAGGACTCCACAACGCTGCGGTTTTGGGTATTATGAGCCACGGAGCCATTCGACTGCGCTCAGGACAGGTTAACGCGGATCCGCCGTCGTTAAAACTATGGCGGGACAAGTTTACGCGGATTTTGTTGGGCACTGGCAGACACCCGTCTTCGTTGTGGAACTACGCCGAGGCAGGCGGACTGGAACACAGACTGACACTGATTTTTTGGTTTGACGGGGATTGCGGTTTTGGGGTTTATTTGCGATGGATTAGGGGAAATTCTGTTGAAAAATTGGGCTGGAGGTAATATTATATAAAGGTGAGATGTTAATGACTGAAAATTGTTATTGGCGAACCAGTCATGCGCCGGTGAGGGTGGCGTTATGTTTTAGAACGGATTTAGTGAGATATAGTACTAAGAGCAGATGAGAAATTTGTAAAAGATTCCATAGTAAAATATTTTGGAGGACCGGATAAAGTAAAAGCTTGGGAGGGAGAAGATCCACCAGACATATATGTTAAGATTGAAGGAGAACGCACAGCCGTTGAAATTACGACACTTTCGCCAGTTTCTTTTGGCTCTGATGGGACTATTCAGAATCGCACCACTGCAGATTGCTCCATCGCCGACCTGTGCGATAAGCTCGATTCAAAGTTAAAACACTGCATTCCGGATGAAATACATATTTGGTTGACGTTATATGGTCCAGTGGAAAATCCTAGAAGATACAAAAAGGAGCTTTACAGTTCTCTAAGAAAGTTTATTGATGAGCGGCCTAAAGTGGGTGATTCAAGAGAAACAAATATCGCGAATGAGAAGGTTGAGATTTTTGTCACTCGACGCAGTGATAACTCACGAAGAAAGATTGATGGCACAATTGGGAATAAGAATACTAATCCTTATAACCTTTATATCCCTATGAACGCAGAGGTAATTTTGGCTGATCGGGTCAAAGAAAAACAGAAGAAATGTGAGAAGGTCAATGGGCCACTTTGGCTTGCGCTATTGAATGAAGTCACAGTCATCGACCACGAAAACTACGCTCAAGCGATTAAGAACATCAGCATTGAACATAGGTTTGGTAAAATTTTCTTTATTCAGAATACCGGCCAGGTCCGCCAAATTTATGAAAAAATATGACGACAATAATAGGGGCAATAATGGACAATAATAGTACCAGCCATTATTAATGGCTGGGGACAGTGCACAGAAAACAGCGAGTGTCTTTAATAAGCCTATGTTGTTCGCTAAGGAATATGGACGAGAAATTCAAAGCCCTA
>CAZOQJ010000107.1:0-8635 GCA_964581905.1 uncultured Pirellulales bacterium | reverse complement strand
CCGGGCCGCTGCGGCAGTCCAAGACGGTCGATTTGATTGTATCCAATATGGTTGGTGTCGGCGAGGAGACAGGTGACCTGGATAAGATGCTTCTGAAAGTGGCCGACAACTATGACGAGCAGGTCGACGTGATGGTAGGAGGACTGATGTCGATGCTCGAGCCGGTTATTATTATTGTGCTTGGCGGAGTCGTTATGACTATCGTTCTGTCAATATTTTTACCCATGGTAACAATTATCCAGACATTAAGCTCCTCCGGCGGATAAACGTATCACGGCCAGAGATGGCCGTGGTATGACAAAAACTTTTTTAGCTGAAAATTAAGGAGAAAGAAAATGAAACGAATCATCAAACAATTTAATAAAAAGGAGACAGGATACGGGAGAAAGGCCGGGTTTACAATTGTTGAGCTGTTGACGGTGATGAGCATTATTGTAATTCTGATTGGTCTTTTGGTGCCGGCCCTGAACATGGCCAAGCAGTATGCCAAAAAACTAAAGCAGATGGCCATGTTCCACAGTATCGATGCGGCATTGGAGCTTTTTAATAATGAGTTCGACGGCTACCCGCCCTCCGGGGCGATGGACTCGGCTACCCCGCAAGAGCACTACTGTGGTGCAATGAAACTCTGCGAGGCAATGATGGGGCAGGATTTGCTGGGCTTTCACACGAATTCGGTGTATAGAAAAGACGGTTCGGATGGTATGACTCCCCCCACAGATTTATATCCTTCAACTCCGACCCCAAATAACTTAAAGGCCAGGAAAGGGCCGTTTCTGCCTTTGGAAAGCGCCAATGCGTTCCGGATGGGGGACATATACAAGGATTTAGGGCCATTTGACCCCTGCAGTTTCGTCTTATGCGACGAATATACACGAGCTATGCAAACCGGTAAAAAGACCGGCATGCCCATACTTTACTATAAGGCAAATACAGCCAACAATGGACACCATGACCCAGATAATCCAGCCAATCCGCCGCAGCCATCATTACCCTCACAAGATGAAGGTAATATTTACAATTATTACGACAATTACTTTTTAATTGAGCGGGGTAAGCCATGGACAGATCTGGCGCACAGTCTCGTTGACTATAAGATATTCTATAAGCTTACAAAGAGTCATAAGATTACAACGGCCGTAAGACCTTACAGGGCGGATTCTTATATCCTGCTTTCTGCGGGATTTGACGGAGAGTACGGCACGGCCGACGATATATTCAACTTCGAGTGGAAATACAGGGCACCATAAGCATCCGGGCCAAACATCGTAGAACCCGACCCTGAAGCGCGATACAGAGTGAAACAATAGAAGCTAATTTCCAAGCTACGGCTTGGCGCTACGCCGAGACGAGACTTGGCAGAGGAGATAATTAAATGTCAACAGTTACTAAAAGACTGGAGGAAGTGACAATGAAAAAAGCAATATTTATCGGAATAATTATGGTTGTGCTGTTAGCTGCAAATCAAGTGCAGGCGGAAGACTGCCAGATTGTAAACGGCAGCTTCGAGGATGATGGCTACATAGATGATATCACGGTGCAGGAACCGAACGGCTGGGATGTCAATATAGACTATAACAAATTTGATGGATACATACATCGTGATTGGCCGACCGATGGCATCTACAATTTGACTCTGTATGCGATAAGCTACGCTTATTTCGAAGCTAACGATATGGCAACGGTCTCACAACCAGTGAATCTTACAGATGCCAACGAGATTATCTTCGACCTTAGAATGAAACTGCTTAGTGGAGTAGCATGGGACCCGAATAAGGCCAGAGCAATTGTGCTGATTGATGGCGAGGTAGTCTGGGACTCAAACAACCTTAGCTCGGGCGAGTACCGTGACCGGGTCTATACCGTTGAGGACAAGTACAGAGATGAAGAGCTGCACACATTGTCATTTGGCATGAGAATAAATGTCTCAGGATATTTATGGCAACGCTATATTACAGACTGGGATTATATCGAGTGCACGGGTTTCGCCTGTCTGGCGGAAGATTTTAATCATGACGGCTTTGTCGATTTTCTCGACTTCGCGATGCTGGCTAACTACTGGGGTGAGGCTGCACCACCAGAATATGATTTATTCGTAGATGGCATAATCGACTTTAATGACCTAAGGGTTTTCGTTGAAGACTGGCTGAAGCGCAGCTGCATTGAAGAACCCATTGAGCCGTAGCCCATTAGAAACAAGACGTCAGTTTCTAACGGGCCGTAGCTGTCGGCTATAAATGGAAAGGAGATAGCTATGGAACGTAAAAATAAAGGGTTTACCCCGTTAGAAACAAAGATTTCTAACTGGGAAAGTAATCGTGGAAGTAAAAGATTTCTAACGGGGTTTACGATAGTAGAGCTGTTAACGGCTGTTGCGATAGTGGCGTTATTGATAGGTATTCTTCTGCCGGCCCTGACTTACGTGCGCAATACCGCCAAAGAAACCATGCAAAAAGCCCAGCTTGGCACGATTGAGCTTGCACTGACGGCCTTTAAGAACGATTACGGCGAATATCCACCATCTCAATTCGAGCACCCTACTCCCCCTCCATGCAATTATTGCGGTGCGCAGAAGTTGGCTGAGGCACTTTTGGGCTGGGACCTGCTGGGATTTCATCCAAAGTCGGCATGGAGAGCAGATGGCTTAGATGAAAATGGTGGAAAGTGGACATATGACCCCTGCGGGGTCCGTGGAGATGCTACTTTGAATGAGCGAAAAGGTCCCTATCTGGAGACAGCAACTGCCAGAGTTTTTAGACTGGGCGACCTGTTCAGTCCAAGGTCTACCGCACCGTTAGACCCGTATCCATTCGTGCTCTGTGATGTATTCGGTGTGAAGAAAATAACTTTAGCTAACGAGACTGTCAATGCAGGAACCCCCATCCTTTATTACAGGGCAAATACCTCCAGCAAAACTATAAGCGCACCAGCTGAGTCTTACAATAGAATTTACGATTACAAGGACAATATACCCCTTATCAGCCTGGGAAGGGTAACAGACGGAGCGACGCATCCGCTTGCGCAAGTTAGTCCTTATATTGTTTTCTATGGTGACCCTACGGTGCCGACTTTAGGCTACATTCAAGACCCAAGGGTAACGGCCCCGCCGTGGCCTTACAGGCCTGATTCGTACATATTGATTTCAGCGGGAGTGGACGGCCTTTACGGGACAGTCGACGACATCACAAACTTTAAGTAAGCCACAGAGTGCACAGAGGCCACAGAGATAAAAAGATAAGTAAAAGACACGGACTAGCACGGACTTTCTAAGACACTGACGGACACGGACAAAAGAAAAATCAGTATACGTTTTGAAGGGGAATTTATTATGCGTAATCGAAAAACATCTCTATTAGCTGCTGCTATTTTAGTTATGGTTTCGATTGCAAATACAGTCGAAGGCGTCTCCGACCCGAATTTGCCCCCTGATTTGAACAACGATAAGATTGTTAATTTTGCTGACTTGGCAATATTTGCCGATAACTGGCAGAAATCAGGCAGTGGCCTTGATGGTGATTTTGATGATAACGGAATCATTGATAACAACGATTTGGCAACTCTTGCTTCTTACTGGTTGATAGTTCTTTCACCGGAGGATGTCTTCGAATTGTTCAAGGCCGCTCTTGCGGTCGGCGACGTCAATGAGGCTTTAACTTATGTCGCAGAGATTTCAAGACAAAAATATGCTGAGATTTTCCAGATAATTGAGCCGAACCTTCCAGATTATGTATCCGGTATGGGCGAGTTAATTCTCGACTGGCAAAAGAGCAGAAAGGTTAAATATGAGCTGCGACATCAAGATGGTCAACAGACATTAAGTTTCCCTGTATTTTTCATAAAAGATGACGATGGCAAGTGGAGGATATTTAATCTTTGATTTTTCAGCGATGATAGAAGAAGCAAATTTAAGGAAGTAAGCTATGCAGGAAAAGAAACAAAAAATTTTGCTGATTTGCCTAGAAGTTATCTCCCTAGCAATATTACTACCAATACTCTTTTTTGGCATCGTTAGCTTGTTATTGGGTCCGATAGAAGATAACTTTTATCCACATGACCTTTATGACCGTCGCATCATCCATACATGGATGGTTTTTGTATTTATTTTAGCTCTCAATGCTATATGGTTCACATTAATGAAATTATGCCCGAAAGATAAGATTCATGTCAAGATAGTTTTAACGCTTTTAGTTTTGACCTTTTCAGCAGCTGTTTTAAGCTGCTTTGTTATCGTTGACGCACTAACCAACACATTTGCATAACAAGTGGAATGAGAAACAGGAGCAATAAAAATGCAAAAGAAGACTCTTACCACAGTACTTTTTGTAGCAATCTTCTTAGGGTTATGCCAACCTCTGTATTCGTGGGAGAAAACGTACACACATCCAGCCCTATCTAAAGAAGCAGTTGGATTATCCCAAGTTGATAATTACTTGAAAAACGAGTTAGGTATAAGCGAAGGAGTAAACAAGCAATTGCAACTATATACGTACTCATTCCCTATAGAAGACATTTGGCTAATGGCGGACTTATTCCAACGCGGGCTGGACTATGACATAGACACTCGAACAATTTTAGATTGGATTAAAACAGGCAGCATACTTGAAGACGCAAAGTTACGACAGGCAAGGTCAAGGCATCATTTTTATGATCCAACCTGTAATTTCCAAGATTTTAACGAACCAGGACGAAGTGCAGGACTGGATAATATTACAGACCACCCGAATTATAGCAGTCTCATTGCCCTGCTCACTTATATATTTGGTACCGAGTTCGATGTAACCGGTGAATCCGCTCTGCATTGGGCAATTGAAGGAACCAGTACCAAGCAGCCGACAACTAACTACCAAACGTGGGAATCCACAAGGCAGTATTTCTATGAAGCCCTGACAGAAGAAACGCCGGATTTGAGAGAACACTATCTTGCGCTTACCCTTTTGAGCGTTGGTCACCTATTACATCTCATAGAGGATATGGGAGTACCTGCGCATACGAGAAACGATTTTCTTTTTGCCCATACCCAGTATCAACCACCATTAGGATTAGGCAATCCCTTAGAAGGATGGGTTGAAGAACAGGTCATAGACAATAATAAAGTGAGCCCCTGGTCAGGTTCCGGGCCGATTGTTTTTGACAAATTAACCAAATACTTCGACGCCAATGTGTACGACAGTAATTATCTCGGTGATGGTATATGGCCACCGACAAACCTATGGGGCCTGGCTGAATGTACCAATTACCAGTTTCTATCTTTAAGTACGGTCTTCGGCTGCTACGGTGTCAAATATCAATTTCCACACCCTGCCAGAGAAAATACTGAGCCAAATCTATTTTTGCCTGTACCTGAAGGGGAAAAAGTATATTTCAATGGCTCAAACTATGGCGTAACCCATCTTGCCCGGGATTCTTACACCCGCTATGTATCAAACGGCTATACCCCCTCCTACCCTGTGATTGATAGCACTATTACTACCGATGATGTGAATGTATTCATAGACTATGCAAATATCACTCTTCCTCGAACTATTAATTATGCTACCGGCCTGATGAATTATTTTTTCCGTGGCCGATTAGGTGCCGAACAGTTAGCATCTTGCTGCACTGATGCAGCAATTAGTATTACCAATGATTCGCACAATTCAGGCGTTGGGCAAACTTTAAAAGGCGGTATTTTCGAACTATACTGGGATGACCCAAATGGAAACAGGACGGAAATCGCTGATACTAATTTTACAGTTTATGAACCCGCCCCTTCGAGTAACCAGTGGAATTCGACCAGCACGTTGGCCTATAACCAATCCACTGAAGCAATATTTACGCTGCCGGAGGCAGATGTAGAAAAGTATATCCTCGTTTATAAGGGCAATATCTGCCAGGACGCCAATGACCCCGACCTTGATGACCAAAGTGCCATAGCCACAACAACTTTCGACGCCCTAGGTTGTGAGTCCATTCCCGATTATATGTGTGCGACCTGGAGTGATTCAGCCGATTCCAATACCTCCTGTGCCGCATTAACGAAGGACCCTAATAGCTGCTGCTGGACAGGTACACTTATGGGCGGCGAAAAAAGTCAGCAAAGTGTTGTTTTGGCATGTCACGCTGGTGGATGGCAGGGCTGGTACGGCTCATCCAGCTGCGATTATTCCAATGAAACTGTAAGCGGAAAAACCTGGTCAAAATCCTTAGATTGCGATGGTGGTACCATACAATTGACAGATGACAGTACAGAAGCTTGGGAGAAAATTGAGTTCACCCCAACTGATGACCCGGAAAATTGCTGTGAAGAAGGGGAATGTGGTGACCCTCAATGTGATTATGCTCCTGCTGATTGTGAATGTTACCCTGCTGATAAAACACCATTATATTACACTGTATATATTGAAGATTTAAATGAAGATTTAGATGGATACCATAAATTCACTTATTCCGGTGGAGATTATCCTTGTGGTTGGGGGGCTTATGCGGGGCCAGGAGGACCACCCCCACAAAATCAAGAATACAGATTAAATTTGTTATTGATTGACCCACATAATCCAGGTGTAACTCGTTTTTATATTCTTAAGTATGACCCGGGAGAAAATATGTGGTTACCTTATCTTTCTTGTCAATCAGAACCAACCTGTCAATGTGTTAGTGGTTGTGACCTTGGTACAGCTACGGCTATGTGGCATCCTTGTTGGGATTAAAAATTTATATGTTATATGTGTAATCAAAAAACAAAACCTGAATTTACAAGACACCCTGCTTCGCCCATCCGCCTTCGCATAAGCTTCGGCGGACAAGAAGGGCTTCCGACTTCGTCCCTTAGGGACTACGCCGGACGGGACGCAGGGCAGGCAGAGAAAAGAGAATCTACGAACTATGAACCCTGAACTACAAAACAAAACGGGTTTGACGCTCATCGAGATAATAATCGCATTGGCGGTGATTGCGATGCTGGCCACGTTGTTAGCCGGTGTCGCCACCGTTATCGATACACAGTCCAAAGAAAAAGCCACTGAAGCCACCTTCGCACTGCTGGAAGGTGCGCTGGATGAATATAAGGACCTTAAAGGCCAATTTCCCGTACAGGCCGATATAAATGATGTAACTGCTCCAGCACATTCGGAATATCTTTATGACAAACTTAACTCAATACCGGCCTCTGCGAACATAATGAAAAAAATCAGCGATAAGCTGATACAAGATAAGTTTGTGACGATTCCGCCACCTGCTACGCCCAGATACGAGATATATGACCCGTGGGGAACGGTGCTGGATTACAGGTACGGCCCAAATAATAATTATCCGTTATTGAGGTCAGCCGGTTTCGACAAAAAGTTCAGTACTCCAGATGATATAACTAACCGCTAAATGTTATGAAAACTAAACGCAGACAATCCGGGTTATCGTTAACAGAGATAGCTGTGATTATCGCGACCATAGCATTACTCGTCGGTCTTGGCGTGCCGGCTGTACGCGCCTTTATCAAGTCATTCGAGACCGGCAGCAGCACAAAAAGCATAATAAGTGGAGCCTTATTCAACGCCCGTGCAATAGCGGCGAAAGAACAAAAATACGCCGGTGTAAGATTCCAGCAAGATTTAGCCGGCAACCAATATGTGATTTTCATCGTGCACGAAGAGCCAAGAAAAATGGGTAATCTCACAACCGGCTTTAGAGCGGTCAAGGGCCTAAAACCAATAAAACTACCAGAGACAGTCAGCGTGATGGACTTGAGATATAGACCCGATTTAATTGTAGGTGGTGATGGCATTATCGATAGTGAGAATGAGTTTAGCAATCCCATTGTAGTTACGGATACTACTACTTTTTCGATTATTTTTTCGTCCTCAGGCAGGTTGGTAACTCACCCTGTTCGAGCCAGAAATAAAGACGGGGTATATCGGCCAAATAATGACGACCCTGATCCAGACAAGCACTCAATGGATGATATTTTCAACTCTGAATACAACGTCAGTGTATTAGGGATAGGCAGGTTTATCCAAGATGACTATCGTGACAATCCAGATTTGGGTTTATGGGAAGAATATAGCCGAAACAGTTTTATTATTTACGAACAAAAGGAATTTAAGCGGGCTTACGAAAGCGGCCAGGGGTGGTCAGGGTATTTGAGCGGTCTTGAGCCGTTCTATATAAACGCATATATGGGAACAATAATTGAGCAGGATTGAAAGTGAAATTGGCCACAGAGAACACAGAGCACACAGAGATATAAAGACAACATTATGAGCAATTGGCTTAAAAAAACTGGTTTTTCTCTGACGGAGGTCCTGATGGCGGTGGGTACGCTGGCGATAGGGCTGATATTTATCGGCGGGACCTTCGTAGCCGGAATTCATTTTTCGACAATAGCCACCGAACGCACCATCGCAGCGATAGTGGCAGACGAGGCCTTTGCGAAAATAAAACTCTATGGTATCGACCCAATTGACCCAAATCTATCAAGTAACCAATTAGTAAACTTTGAAGTGCTAAACCAAATCGACCCCAATGAATTTGCATATCCATCGACGAGAATGAACCTGAACGAGAAGCAATACTACTGGTCGGCTCTTTGCATGCGAGAGGCTACTGACCCGAATGACCGACGTGTGCAGGTAAGGGTCTTTGTCAGCAGAAAAGTAGGCAGCGG
>CAZOQJ010000106.1:0-8726 GCA_964581905.1 uncultured Pirellulales bacterium | reverse complement strand
ATACTGCCGCTTTCCCGCAGGTCGCTCATCCTCGGCCTGTGACCTTCCCTGCCCTCAGGAGACCGATTCAACTGGCTCATAACCACAACAGGAATACTCAGCTCCCTCGCCAGTGCCTTGATATACCTTGATATTATAGTGATTTCCTGCTGGCGCGACTCCACCCTCGTTCCCATATGCATCAGCTGTAAATAATCCACGAAAATACATTGTATATCGTGCTGGCTTTTCAGCCGCCTTGCCTTTGCCCGAAGCTCCAGCGGCGTCATCGTCGATGTATCATCGATGTAAATTGGAACCTCGTACAGGCCCGAGGCCGCCCCCTTCAATCTCTCGTATTCCTCGGAATCAAGGTACCCTTTTCTTACCCTCTGGCTGTCAACCTGGCTCAAACTGCACAAAAATCTCTCCGCCAGTTGCTGTTGGCCCATTTCTAAAGAAAATATCCCCACAGGTATCTTCTCCTGAATACCCATATACTCAGCCATGTTCAATGCGAGCGACGTCTTACCCATGCTGGGCCTGCCGGCAATAATTATCATCTCGCCGTTCTGCAAACCACACGTCAGCTCGTCAAGCTCGTGATACCCTGTCGCAATACCGGTCACGTGCATGCCGTCGCGCTTCTCTATAAGCTCGAAGCTCCTCGTAACCAAATCCTTTATCAAAACGGCGGCACCCTTTATATTTTTGTCCGTGATGGCGAAGATTTTCCGCTCCGCCTCGTCAAGCGTCATGCTGGTCTCCGTGCCCTGGTCGTACGCCTCCTCTAAAATCTCGCCGGCTGCACCAATAATCTCACGCAACAAGCCCTTGTCCTTAACAATCCCCGCATAATACATCACGTTAGCCGACGATGGCACCGAGTCCATTATCTTGCCAATGTATTCCGCTCCACCCGCATCATCTAACTGCTTTCGTTTCTCCAGCTCATCTCGAAGTAACACCCCATCTATCGCATCTCCCGGGTGTCTTTCATAAAGCGCAATTATTGCGCTAAATATATAGCGATGCTCAACGCGATAAAAATCGTCCTCCCTCAATTGCTCGACAACTCCCCCGATACAATCAGGATTGAGCAGCATTGACCCCAACACCGCCGCCTCCGCCACTAAAGACTCCGGCATCCGCCGTAAAGCCACCCGCGAACTCCGAGCCACCGCCGAGAGAGGTTCCACTGCTGCACCTCTACCGGCAGACTTCTTAACAGTTGTTACTTTACCACTCCTTACTGTGTCAGCCATATCCTACCTTCAAGTCTTAAAGCCGAATTATACCGCTCTTCCCTTTTTATTCAATCATTTTTTATAACAATACATGCCCGGCTACAGGCCGGGCACATACCCCCCCTATACCGGCTATCTTAGCTAAAATAACGCAGTAAAAGGGCAAGCAGCACTATAAACTAAAAGAGCATTCGCTTTCTCCCCGCTGCACCTTCCGTGCTAATTCAGCAAATGCAGTATCTATATCAAAACAACCTTTTACCGCATAACTTACAACCCTATTATCGCTGTTCTCTCCGCTTGCCGATGCTATATACGTTCCGAGCTTAGTCTGAAAAATCGTTACTTCAAATCCATTTCCCAAAACTTCTTCTATGCTGCCGCTTCTTATAAGCCTGATTCTAAATATAGTCCGAATTAGCTCGATAACAACCACTACAATCCCAACGGCCAATCCATCTTGCAGCCACTCTCTCATGGAAAAATCGCCTTTCTAATTTTTTTAGATAATTCCGATATATTACACTGCAAAACCCTGCACATATTCTCAAGCTCGCCAAGAGGCCGGCTTGCAAGAATTTCCCACAGCTCGCCTGCTGAATAGCCCTTTAGCTCCAATATCCTTTTTGTTGTTTTGGTTTTTACCTTCTCGTCCATTGCGTAACTCATTTTTGCCTCTGCAAATAGTGAGCTTGTCGAATCTACCGGAAAATTCAATCTCGCAAACGCGCCGAAATACTTTACCGCCGCCCTGTCGTATGCCCTCGCCGCCTCGACTTCATTGTCATAGGTGCCTAACCATATCCGCTTCCGTTTGTATCCTAAGCGCGCTATCCATTTTTTTTGTTCCTTATGCCACGCGACACCTTTGTATTTACTTGATAAATTTCCTGTTCTTATCTTTTGATTCCAGCCATTTTGTGCCTTATCAGCAACCCTTAGATTGGCTTTTCGATTATCATGGCCGTCGCCGTTGATGTGGTCTAACGCAACACCATCGGCTACTTTCATTATCTGCCTGTGCATTAGAACGCACTTTTGTTTTCCATTTACCCCTTCTGCCCTGCGGGCATATATTGTATCGTCTTTGCCATTTGCCTTTGAAACGCACCACTTAAATTTCGCTATTTCCGGATAATCTTCCGGGTCTACCTTTGCGAAATATTTTCCGCCCGCTAAAGGCACAACGCAGAACTCTCCGCATTCATCCTCATCGAGCACAAAATCGAATTTTGCCCCTGCCCCCACGTTTTCTTGTCGAAGACAAGAGTGGGGGGCCGAGCGCTTAGCTTCTTCCATAGCCCAGCTCTTTCTTCATAATTGACATAAAGACGGCCGCCGGATTTCTGCAGTCCGGCCCGGCTGCCTCCTGCGCGTATCGCAGGACCTTTTCAAGAATTTCCGGCTGAAATTCCTTGTCTTTTATTTTTCTCAGCAGCAGGTTGCTAATCCTGTTAAAGCTCGTCCTGTCCGACTGGTCTCTCGGCGGGATTATCGCTACGAGCTTTTCGTGAAACATTAAGACCTGCTGTTCGATTGTCCCGCTCCGGCCGATTTTGCACTCCGCCTGCCGCGATATTGCTCTATGAATGTTTTGCGTTATTTCTCCTACCTGCACCATTTCAATCTCCACTTTTCTAACTCAAGCATCGAGCTTCATTCGTCGAGCAGCCATATCAAAGCTCTCTATAATTGGACGAACCTGCACGTTTGATTGAAATTTGGCTGATTTTTTAAGCAGTGGATTTGCGTAAGTGCTTATTCAGGAATGAATAAAAAAAAATTTGTTTTTTTCGATTTTTGCGCGCAACTACCTGCGTATTTGATTGAAAATATTCTGTAACTCTATCCCCCACCGATGCTTACAACGGAAATTTTTACAATCCCTTGCAGATTAAAGACTTACAACAAAATTCGGCAAGCATCAAGTATGCAGATGCCGCACAAGCAATTATAAGTAAATATGATATTGACATCTATAAAGATTACAGGGAGAAATAATCCAAATTTTCCTAAATTTTTTCTTGACTTTTGCCGAAAATGATTACATAATGTAAGCATGAGAGTTATTTCAAAAGCCAGATTAAGGGAGTTCTGGCAAGCAAGCAGCAGAGACAAACCCTCTTTAACATACTGGCACAAAATTACCAGTAAGGCAAATTGGAATAAACCAGGTGATGTCCAAAAAACCTTCAACAATGTAGATACATACAAAAGCAAAACAAAACTGGTTTATATCTTTAATGTTAGTGGAAATCGAGTAAGGGTGATATGCGGTATAAACTTTACAACTCAAATAGTGTATGTATTATTTGTATTACCTCATGATGAATATAGCAAAGACAAGTGGAAAAAATTATTATGACCATTATGAAGGGTAAACCAATGGCTACAAAAAATATACCCAAAAAATGGAACGATTTAGGGCTTTTTTTAAGGCCGATTCGTACAAAGGGTAATTACAATCAAGCTATTGCCATCCTTGATAATCTCATTGGCCGGACGGATTTAACTAAAGATCAAAAAGATTTTGCCGAGAGTCTTTCTGCTTTGGTAGAAGTATATGAAGAAGAACATGAACAAATAAAATGGAACAACAACCCAATAAAGATATTAAGATTCCTTTTAGAATCTAACAACATGAGTGGTTCTGATTTAGGACGCTTACTGGGTAGCCGTTCTTTGGGCTCCTTGCTTTTAACCGAGAAAAGAAATTTAAGCAAAAAACATATTAAAATTTTATCAAAGCATTTTTCAGTAAATCCCGGTTTGTTCTTGTGATAAACATCTTACTCTGCTTAATTATTTGTTGCCAAAATTCATTTGTCATCTGCTGTCTATCTTCCCTCATCGCGGCCTCCGGCAGCACTGCGCAATTTTCCTCCGCAGCAAATCCGTGAAACTTGTCTCGCCATAGTTTTTAACGACGGCGGATCTGTGTCTAACAATTAAAAATATCATCGCGCAGCGATACCACAACTTTACACTTTACATTTTGAACTTAAAACTGCCTCCGTATCGAGTTCGAAGTAAGCAATTAAAAAATTGCACGAATTCGAATTCGTAATTATTAAATATCTCTATACGAATACGCTACGAGTACGTATACGCTACGAATACGTATACGTAATAGCAAATCCCGTTCCAGTTTCTACGGGTTAATCCGCCTCCGGCGGATTTTGCTCCGCCTCGTCGCCCTGCGCTTCCGAAGCGGCCGGGTCGTTACCTGCGGAAGCCGATTCATCCTTCTCGTCGAGCTGCTCTTCCGAGGCGGCCGGCGTAGTACCGTGAGGTATCCCTTCGGGACTATGAAGAACGGATGTAACATCCACTCCTTCGGGCACGACCACAACGCTGACTGTAGCGGTCAAATCATCGTCGAATTTAAGCGTTACCGCATGGGTCCCAACCTGTTTTATATGTGTTGGCAATTGCACCACCTCGTCGGCGACTTCAAAGCCCTGTCCGCGCAGATTTTTCGCTATTGCCTCTGCGGCAATTGAGCCGAACAGGACCCCCTGCTCATTGGCCTTGGCCGCCAGCACCACCTCGGCCCCTTCGACCTTCTTGGCCGCTTCTGCCAGCCGTTTTGTATCATGTATTCTTTGCTCGGAGCGCTTGGCCTTTGCATCAGCAATTGCTCTTACATTCGACTCGGTGGCAACTTTTGCCAGCCCCTGGGGCAGCAGATAGTTTCTCGCGTAACCATCGTTTACCTCCACGATATCACCAAGCCAGCCGACTGACTTGACATCTTCACAAAGCAAAATCTTCATTCCATTACCTTTCTGGTCAAACGATTTATCCGCTGCGGCGGATAAATCCACGCCCGCCGCTCCCCCACTCTTGTCTTCGACAAGAAGACGTAGGGGAAGACGCTGGGGGTAGATTTACGCCGTAAACGGCAGTAGTGCCATATACCTGGCCCGCTTGATTGCCTTTTTCATTTTTCTTTGACAACCGGCGCAATTGCCGCTGCGTTTACGTGAGTATATCTTGCCGCGATTAGTCAAGAGCCGTTGCAAGGTATCAATATCCTTGTAATCGATATATTTTACGGCTCGTCTGCAAAAACGACATTGTGTATGCTCGCGAGTACTCGCAAAGCCTGTTTTACTCCGTGAGGAGTCCCTATGACTATCACTTCTTCTTACCATATCCTACCTTTGCTACTCTGCCCCCGCTCTTGCTTCGCTTGCCCCTGCGTCTCCCGACGCAAGTCGGGGCAGCGGACAAGAAGCTGCGGGGGCTACGAAGCACAAGAATCTATCAGAAGTCAGAAATCTGTCTTCTGTTTGCCCTGCGTAGCCCGCTCCGTCGCCATAGCTATGGAGCGTCGGCGACTTTGGGCGAAGCAGGGTCTTCTATATTAATCCGCCACACGTCTGGCGGATTAAAATGGTATATCATCTACTTCTGTTCCGCTCGCCTCGCTGCGAAGCGGGCCTACGGCGGACCGGGCCTGAGAATCCACATCGCCGGGATGGCTTACGCCGCCGGCGGCATTCTGGTCAACGATATTGGAGGCCGCACCGCCGGTAGGCAGAAACTGGAAGTTTTCAACCGTCACTCTGTGCCTGCTGCGCTTCGTTCCGTCCTGAGCAGTCCAGCTATCAAACGTTAATCTGCCCTCCATAAACATTGGGCGACCTTTGGTCATATACTTATTTATATTCTCAGCCATCCGGCCGAACGCCCGGCAGTCCACGAAACAGGTTTCCTCCCGCTGTTCACCATCTCTGCTCGTCCATCTGCGATTCGTCGCCAGACCAAAATCAACCACAGCCGTTTGATTTGGCGTGTATGACAACTGCGGGTCGCGCGTCAGATTGCCCATCAGAAAAATCTTGTTAAAACCAGCCATACTTAAGCTCCTTACTCAATTGACTTTACAGTTTCCTCTGCAAGCTCCTTATCCTTTATCTGCTCTGCTTCAATTTTTTCCTCCGGCTTATGAGCGCTCCTTTGCTTTTCAACTTTCATCGCAGGGGTATCTTTTTCCATATCTTCCTTACTCATCGCCTCAGCGCTCAGAATCAAAACCCGCATAATTTGTTCTGAAAGTTGAACAGCTCTTTCAATCTCACGAACCTTCCCGCCGTCGGCCCTGAAGTAGCAAAGGATGTATGTCCCTCTGGTCTTGCCCTTAATCTCGTAAGCCAGCTTTCTGTCGTCCCATTTTCTCATCGAGACGATTTCGCTGTCGGCTTTCTTCAGCACCGTTTCGAGGGTCGCAATGACTTTGTCCCAATCCGACGCTTGAGCAGAGTCTATAAGAAACATCGCTTCATACAGCTTTTTCCTAATAATGGTTTCCATTCCAAAACTCCTCAATAAAAATTACATTAACATTTCCTTTTATAAACTCAAATTACCCGACACTCGTCTCGGCGGCCTGCTTCGGCGAAGGCCTACGCCGAGCCTGAGAGCCGGCTCGTCACGGCAGAGCGGGCCGTAGCCGGACGCTAACCATCCAAACCAGTATCTATCTGCGTCTTTTTCTCTCTTCCGACATTAAAGCGATTCATTGTTGCCTCGATACCATATTCAACCCAGCAAAGCACGGTGTCACGCGCCTTTTCAACCGCCTCGTCCAGTAACGGCTTTTCTTCTGTCGGCCTATCAAGAACAAAATCCACGGGGTCTGCTTCTGTACTATGGCCGATGCCAATCCGCAACCGTGCGAATTCATCTGTGCCAAGCTCTTGTATAATGTCTGCCAGCCCCTTATGGCCGCCGGCAGAGCCCTTTGCCCTTATCCGAATCCTGCCCGGCTCTAAATCCATATCGTCGGTTACAACAAGTAGGTCATCAAACGCAAGCTTATAAAAAGACACTGCCTTAGCGACCGGCTCGCCGCTACAGTTCATCATCTGCCACGGCTTTAGCAGCATCAGCCTTTTACCTGCAAATTCGCCTGTTCCCGTACGAGCACCGAATTTCCTCTTTTTTGTCTCTATCTTCAATGTCTCAACCAGCAAATCAATCACCTTAAAGCCCATATTGTGCCGCGTATCAGCATACTCGTCGCCGGGATTACCCAGCCCGACAACCACCCTAATATCACCCATAATCTACATTCATCCAATACCGCTTATGTTTACTCTTCTTCCGAAGGCTCTTCTTCTTTAGCCTCGCCGATTACTTCAGGAGCAGCTGGGGCTTGCTCTTCAATCTCCTCGGTGGTCTTGGCTTCTGCAACTAAGCGACAGGCAACAATGAGCGTGTCCGGCGGGCTCACCAGCTTTACCCCTTCTGGAAGTACAATATCGCTTGCATGCAAAGCGTCGCCGACGTCTAATTCCTTGACCGAAATAACGACAGATTCCGGAATGTCCGTTGCTCTGCATTCAATTTCCAAATGGTCTGTATGTTCTTCCACGATACCCCCCTCGTGAGCTCCTTTTGCTGTGCCTTTAAGCTCGATAGAAACCGTCACTTTGATATTCTCGGTAACGTCAACTCTCATCATATCCACATGAATGACGTCTTTGCCAAGGTGGTCATATTGCAGGTCTTTAACCAATGTTTTTTGCTTGCTTTTGCCAATTTGCACATCCATCAGCCGGCGCCCATGATGAAGCCCTTCGATAAAGCTATGCGCATCCAGGGAAATAGCAACCGGCTCCTGCTTGTGTCCATATATGATAGCAGGTATACGGCCGCTCTTACGCACTTCGGCCGCATATTTCGAGCCGGTCTGCTCCCGAATTTCTGCCTTCAAAATCAACTCTTTTTCCATAATCTCTCAACTTCTATATTTATGTATATTTACTTTTCCTATCCATCCTTCGGCTACGCTCAGGATAAACTACGGACTATAAGCGTCAAACAGTCCGCTAATGGATTCATTCCGGTGAATCCTTTTTATCGCCTCACCCAACATATTTGACACGGTTAAAACCCTTACGCCGCCCGCCTTTTTGACTTTATCGCTCAACGGTATTGTATCGGTAACGACTATCTCATCAATCGGCGCCTTTTTCAGCTTCTCCAGCGCTTGTCCTGCAAAAACACCGTGCGTAGCGCCGACATATATTTTTTCAGCCCCACGCTGCTTAACTAATCTGGCGGCATTACAGATTGTCCCAGCAGTGGCAATAATATCGTCGCACATAAGGATATTTTTGCCCTTTACTTCCCCTATTATCTCTTGTGCCTCGACGTCGTTGCCGCTTATCCGCTTTTTATGCACAATCGCCAGTTCCCCGCCAAGATGTGCTGCATACCGGGATGCAATCTTCATATTACCCACGTCCGGCGAAACCACCGTTAGGTTATCAATTCTTCTGTCTTTGAAATACGTGCTCAACACCAGCTCTCCCAACAGGTGGTCAACCGGTATATCGAAAAACCCCTGCAGCTGCTGCGCGTGAAGGTCTATCGCCAGGACCCTGTCGGCGCCGGCGGCAACAATAATATTCGCCACCAATTTAGCTGTGATAGGCACTCGCCCCTCGGCCTTCCTGTCCTGCCGGGCATAGCCAAAGTAAGGAATAA
>CAZOQJ010000105.1:0-8800 GCA_964581905.1 uncultured Pirellulales bacterium | reverse complement strand
AGAAGCTGATGTGGTTCGACCCATTTGAGAAACCGATGACATTCTTTGTTTTAGCTCTGGCGATGGGTTATGTGCAGATTATGACAGGACTGATGATTGCTTTTGTGCATAACCTCAAACGAAAGCAATATATAGCCGGACTGTGTGACCAATTGACACTGTTGGTGATGCTCAATTCGATTGCAGTATTTGCAGCGAGCAAGGCTGGGGCGCTCCCAATTAAAAACGGAAACTTCTTCGGAATGATGGCAATTATTCCAGCGGCTGTAATCTTATTGTTCAGCCAGCGCGAAGGCGGCTGGCCCAGCCGCATCGGCATGGGTGCATATAATCTCTTTAGCACAATATTCTATGTCGGGGATGTGCTCAGTTACATAAGATTGATGGCCCTGGGTATGGTTACAGCCGGCCTGGCTATGGCAATAAACGTTATGGCCGGGCTTGCGCTCGAAATACCTTACGGCATAGGTATTGTCGCGATGTTATTGGTACTTATTGGCGGACACGGATTTAACATAGCTATAAACGCATTAGGGGCGTTTGTTCATACTTTGAGGTTGCAATACGCGGAGTTTTTCCCGAAGTTCTTCATCGGTGGTGGTAGAGCGTTTGAGCCGTTAAGCAAAGAATATAAACATATTTATATAAGCAAAAAGTAATAAGATAAAAGTAAAAACTTAGAAGGGCAGGTTGGAAATGGATTATGGAATGACATTGGCTTTAGTTGGTGTAGGATTGGCGGCTTTATTAGCTGGTATCGGCTCGGCTATCGGAATCGGTATTGCTGCAAGAAGTGCCACGGGTGTATTGAGCGAAAAACCGGAAAGGTACGGGCAGGTATTTATTATGGTTCTACTGCCTGGTACACAGGGTTTGTACGGTTTTTTGGCAGCTTTTATGGCTATGCGCAAACTAAACTTCTTCGGCGGAGCCGGCGTGCCAGAGTTGACTCTAACGCTCGGGTTGGAAGTGCTTGTAGCTTGTTTGCCTATTGCCTTTGCCGGTCTGGTAAGTGCCATTTTTCAGGGTAAGGTCTGTGCGGGTGGTATCTTGATGGCTGCTAAAAGACCCGAAATGGCATTCAAGGCAGGCGTTATATACGCAGTTATGGTGGAACTTTACGCAATGCTTGGCCTGGTAATAACATTGTTTATCCTGCTGTTCGGTATCACCTGGCCAACAGTATAAAACATTCAGAGCGTGGAGCGTAAGCGACACGAATACGAGATACGAATTATGGAAGCTGAAAAAGTAACGGAAAAAATCCTGGCCGATGCAAAAGCCGAGACAGAAAAAATCAAAAACCAGGCCGAGCAAAATCAAGCTGCTGAGCAGAAAAAACTCGATGAGCAATTGGCCGAATTCAAAAAACAAACAAAGGCCCTTACCAAAAAGGCCGCAAAAGACGAAAAATCCCATATCCTCGCAGCAGCAAGAATGGCCATGGCAAAGCAGCTCCTCACCGAGAAAAGCAAAATCCTTGACGAAGTTTTTGAAAAAGCTCTCAAGCAATTACAAAATTTGCCGGATGACCAGTACCAAAACCTCATCACAAAACTAATGCTCGAAGCAGTCGAAACCGGCGAAGAAGAAGTCATCATTGACAAAAATGAAAGGCGAATTGACCAACAGCTAATAAACAAAGTCAATGAGCAGCTAAGTCACGACAAAAAAGCTGATTTAAAACTGTCAGATGAAAAACACGAAACCAGGGGCGGTTTTATCTTGAGACGTGACAAGATAAAAACCAACGTCACCTTTGATGTGTTGCTCAATAACGCTCGCAAAGAACTGGAAATTGAATTAGCAAAAGAACTTTTTTGAATTTTTTCACCCCGTTAGATACGGAATTATCTAACGGGGTCAATTTGAATCTTGACTGTCGTCAGACAAGTTTGTTTAGGATTTGAGTTTTTGATACTTGTTCTCGTAAAAACGGGAATTCAAATTTTGTTGAAATAAAATGGCTCAAGCATTCAGGCAACCTGTTATTGATTTTTACACCTACCCTCCTGTTGGCGGTGACGACTGGCGATATACGTTCCAGACAGCCCGGGTACGTGCCCTTGAGATGCAGATGCTCACCAGGGCAACGCTTCTCGATATGGCCAACACCGAAAATTTTGCACAGGCCGCCGACCTGTTATCAGCCACCGAATACACCTTGCCGTCAGGTGGCAAAAGTTCCACCGAAATAGAGGACATCCTGCTCGCTCGACGAAAGGCCCTGCGCCAACTGTTCGCAGATTTAATGCTCGATAAACCGCTCGTGCATCTTTTCAAAACGCGGGATGATTTCGCCAATCTCCGGCTGGCGCTTCGCAGGGTTCTGACTGAAAAACTTGTGCGAACGGACTACAGTGATGATGGTAACGCTCCACCGGAACTTTTTGAAAAGCTCTTCTCGGAAGAAGCTGATGAATCTGTACAACTACCTGATTATATGCAGCAGGCCGCCGACCAGGCCACTCTTGCCTTTTATCAAAATAAAGATATTCGTCGAATAGATCACGCAATCGACGGTTTCCAGTCTCAATATAATCTCAAAAAAGCGCGTCGGTTAAAAAGCATTTTTTTGCTCGGACTTTTCAGAATCCAGATTGATTTAACCAACATTCGTACAATGTTCCGCCTCAAATTCACCGAGTCTGAACAGCGTAACGTCTTTTTTAATGGCGGTTTCATTGCGACCGAGCGCCTCTTACAGGCCATCGACCTCGGCTACGAATCGATGGCACCGTTATTTTTCGTAACTCCATACTACCGCTTAGTTGAGGCCGGCGCCACCTATTTAAGCTCGGAAAAATCTTTCTTAAAGGTTGAGCAGCAGTGCGATGAATTCATGACCGGTTTTTTGAAATCAACGCTCCAGATTACCGCCGGCCCCCAGCCGCTCATCGCTTATTTACTAACGAAGGAAAATGAAATCCGAAACGTACGACTAATACTAACAGCAAAAAAGAATTTCCTGGACACAAAACTTATCTTGGACCGCATCTCATGAACCAAAATATGGAAAATAAAATTTGTCATCCCGAGCGGCTTTTTGTCATTTTGCTATTAATGCTTATCACTGTCGGATGCGGGCAGAAACCAACTATGTCTCTGCACCAGGCTGCCGCCGAAGGCAATATTGCGCAAGTAAAATTAAACATTGCAAACGGCGCTAATGTCAATAAAAGACTGACAATGCGGCTCTCTACACCGCTGCACAACGCCGTTGAGAGGGGCCAAAAGACGGTCATAAAACTGCTTATTGCCAATGGTGCCGACGTCAATGCAAAAGACAGGGTTGGCCAGACACCACTTTATTACGCGGCTATGCACGGCCAAAAAGATATTGCTGAACTGCTTATCTCCAATGGTGCTGATGTCAACGCAAGGGCCAAGTACGGCTCTATAGCCCTGCACCCCGCGGCAGCAGAGGGCCACAAGGATGTGGTGGAACTGCTTATTGCCCACGGCGCAGATATCAACGCAAGGAATGTCCTCGGTGAGAATCCTTTGCATTCGGCAGCCGCCCATGGCCACACAGCCACAGCAAAAATACTTATTGCTAATGGTGTCGACATCAACGCAAAGGACAACATGACCGGCGGGACGCCGTTACACCATACGGCTTCTGCCAACTGGAAAGAATTGGCGGAGCTGCTCATCGCCAATGGTGCCGACGTAAATGCCGAAGACGCTCAAAACCGGACTCCACTGATGCTGGCAAAAGAAAAAGGACACAAAGAAACCGTCGAGCTACTACTCAAGCACGGAGCAAAAGAATAACAAACGCAATACGAGATACGAAAATTATGGAAGGCAAAATTGCAGTTTTAGGCGCTTCTGATTTTGTAATGCCGTTCTCGGCCCTCGGAGTGGACACGTTTGCAACTGGCCGGGCTTCTGACGAAATCGCCGAGAACGCCAGGAAACTCATAGAGGGCAAATACGCCCTTGTCATCGTTGCCGAAAATATTGCCCCTGACGTCGAACAATTCTTTTCAGATTACGAGAATTTGCCGACCCCCTGCATTGTCGTGGTTCCCTTCACCACCGAACCGACGGGCGTCGCAACAAAAACTCTCGGAGAAGCCCTTAAAATAGCTACAGGTATTAATATATTAAAAAATAGTTAGGAAAAAAGATGAGCGAAACAAAACAAGGCAGAATTGTCAAAGTCGCCGGCCCCGTCGTCGTTGCCGAAAACATGGCTGGTGCCCGAATGTATGACGTCGTTCGCGTCGGCCAGCTCGCCATTATTGGTGAAATCGTGGAGCTGCACAAAGATTTGGCCTCGATTCAGGTTTACGAGGAGACCACCGGCTTAGGCCCGGGCGAACCAGTCGTCGATACACAAGCACCTCTGAGTGTCGAATTAGGGCCGGGTCTCATTGAAAGCATCTATGACGGCATACAACGGCCGCTGGATTTGCTCGTAAAAGCCGAAGGCGAATATATGAGCCGAGGCAGCTCTCTACCCGGCTTGAGCAGAGAAAAGAAATGGCACTTCAAACCAACCGTAGAAAATGGAAAAAAGGTCGCCTCCGGTGACATCATCGGCGAGGTCCAGGAAACCACACAATTCGTGCACAAAATTATGGTCCCATTCGGCGTAGAAGGAACTGTTCAAAAAATATCCGAAGGCGATTTCACAGTCGACGATACTATTGGCCTCTGCGTTTCTGATGACGGCACCGAAACCAGGCTGAAACTTATGCAGGTTGGGCCGGTCCGCATTGCAAGGCAGTTAAAAAGACGCCTCGCTCCGGACAAAGTCCTCGTCACAGGCCAGCGCGTCATTGACACATTCTTTCCCGTCGCCAAGGGCGGCACCGCTTGCGTCCCCGGCCCGTTCGGCACAGGCAAAACCGTTGTTCAGCACCAGTTAGCCAAATGGGTCGATGCTGATATCGTTGTTTACGTCGGCTGTGGCGAACGCGGAAACGAAATGACCGACGTACTGATGGAATTTCCAAAGTTGAAAGACCCGCGCAGCGGCGAGCCCTTAATGAAACGCTCCGTTCTGATTGCCAACACATCCAATATGCCCGTCGCCGCAAGAGAGGCCTCCGTTTATACCGGCATCACTATCGCCGAGTATTTCCGCGATATGGGCTACGACGTGGCCCTGATGGCCGATAGCACCAGCCGATGGGCCGAAGCTATGAGGGAGATTTCCACCCGTCTGGAGGAAATGCCCGCTGAAGAGGGCTATCCTGCTTATTTGGCTGCTCGTATCGCCTCTTTTTACGAACGGGCTGGCCGGGTCGAATGTGTCGGTTCTCCTGAACGCGAAGGCGCTTTATCGATTATCGGCGCAGTAAGCCCGCCCGGCGGCGATTTGTCCGATTCCGTCGTCCAGGCTACTCTGCACGTCGTTAAGGTCTTCTGGTCGCTAAAAGGCGAGCTTGCCTATCAGCGCCACTTCCCTGCGATTGACTGGCTGACCTCGTACAGCTTCTACAAGCAATATCTAAAGAGCTGCTTCAAAGATAAGGACATGGGTGTGGAAATGGAGCAGCTGGCCGCTGAGGCGATGGGGCTGTTGGAAGAAGAATCTGAACTGCTTGAGATTGTTCGGCTGGTTGGCGCCGAGGCATTATCACCGAGAGACAGATTAGCCCTTGCGACTGCAAGGTCTATTCGTGAAGACTTTTTGCATCAAAATGCTTTCCATGAGGTCGACACCTTTACCCCGATGGAGAAGCAGTATGAGATGTTAAAGATGGTCCTTCACTTCCACAAGCAGGCCCTTGCCGCCGTCGACGCCGGCGCCGAGACCTCCGATATATTTAAACTCACTGTCCGTGAAGAAATCGCAAGGGCCAAATATATCCCAACGGAAAACATAGACCAGATTGCAAAAATAAGGGAAACAATTGATAACCAGATGAAGCAGTTGCAGGTACCAAAAACCGTTTAGTTTGGCCAATATAGGAGCTATAAATGCTTGGAATAAAAGAATATCAAACGGTAACGAACATAGCAGGCCCATTGATGATGGTCGAGATGGTTGATGAGGCCAAGTACGGCCACATCGTCGATATTGAGCTTGGTGACGGCTCAATCCGTCACGGCCAAATCCTGCAGGTCGAAAACGACAAAGCCCTCGTGCAGGTCTTCGAGGGCACTCGCGGCATCGACGTCAATAAGAGCACGGTTCGGTTCCTGGCAAGGCCGTTGGAGCTGGGCGTCTCGCCGGACATATTAGGCCGGGTCTTTAGCGGCCTTGGCGAGCCGAAGGACGATGGCCCTGCTATCATCCCAGACAAGCGTTTGGATATCAATGGCAGCCCTATCAACCCGTACGCCCGTGATTATCCGAACGAATTCATTCAAACGGGCATATCGTCAATTGACGGCCTAAACCCACTCGTTCGCGGCCAGAAGCTGCCCATATTTTCCGGCTCAGGCCTGCCGCACGACCAGTTGACCGCCCAGCTCGCCCGTCAGGCGACCGTTTTAGGCAAAGCCGAGCAGTTCGCCGTCGTCTTCGCCGCAATGGGCATCACCTTCGAAGCCGCACAATTTTTCATCGACGACCTCCACCAAACCGGTGCCATAGAACGCAGCGTCATGTTTGTGAACCTTGCAAACGACCCGGCGATTGAGCGAATCGCGACCCCAAGATTCGCGCTTACGGCAGCGGAGTATCTGGCGTTCGAGCTGGATATGCACGTTCTGGTAATCATGAACGATATGACAAACTACTGCGAGGCGCTTCGCGAAATTAGCGCAGCCCGAAAAGAGGTACCCGGTCGGCGTGGGTATCCCGGCTATCTATATACAGACCTGGCGACCGTCTATGAAAGGGCCGGCAGAATCAAAGGCAAAAAAGGCTCAATCACCTCCGTGCCCGTACTGACAATGCCCGAAGATGACAAGACCCACCCGGTGCCGGATTTGACCGGATATATCACCGAAGGCCAAATTATCCTCTCCCGGCCGTTGCACAGAAAGGGCATCGCCCCGCCGGTCGATGTCCTGCCTTCCCTGTCGCGGCTGAAAGATAAAGGCATCGGCGAAGGAAAGACCCGCGAAGACCACGCAGACCTTTACAACCAGCTTTACGCTGCATACGCCCGCGGAAAAGAATGTCAGGAATTAGCTACCATAATGGGTGAAGCGGCACTTTCGGAAGAAGATAAAAAGTATATGGAGTTCGCCAATCAATTCGAGGGAAAATACGTCTCGCAGGACTACTACGAGAACCGCACCGTCGAACAAACGCTGGATTTGGGCTGGGAGCTGCTGAGCATGTTCGAAAACGCCGAGCTGAAACGAATAGATATCAAACTCATTAAGAAATATATGCCGAGATTTAGAAAGAAAGTAAATGAGTAAATGAGAATAAGAAGATTAATCATATGAAAACACACAAGGATTTAGACATTTGGAAGCGTGGTATTGGATTTGTAGAACAAATTTACAAAGATACGAATAGATTTCCAAAAGAAGAACTTTATGGTTTGACATCACAAATGAGAAGGTCATCGGTATCCTACCCAAGCAATATTGCTGAAGGTGCTGCCAGAGCTTCCAAAAAAGAGTTTATTCACTTTCTGTACATTTCGTTAGGTTCGCTGTCTGAGATGGAAACACAATTGATAATCGCCGAAAAACTAAAATTTCTAAACGCCAATAAGCTTCTTGAGGAAGTCGAAGCTCTAAGAAGAATGACCCTAAACTTTATAAAATACCTTAAATCTAAAAAGTTAACGAGTGAACGAGTAAAAGAGTGAACGAGTAAATGAGTTACGCATATACTCATCTACGCATCAACGCATATACGAATTATGTTAACAACAGTAAATGCAACACGAATGGAGCTATTACGGCTGAGGAAGCGCGTAGCGCTTGCCAGCAGGGGTCATCGTCTACTCAGTGAGAAGCGCGATGAGCTTTCCCGCCAGCTAATTATAATCGCCAAACATATTCGGCCTTTGCGCGAAAAAGTCGAAAAAGAGCTATTAGAGACCTGCCGGCGGTTTATGCTGGCCCATGCGTCGGCTGAGCCGGAAGATGTAAAGGCGGCACTGGAAGTGCCTACCAAGAAATTTTCGTTGGCCATAGATTTTGCCCGCATAATGAATGTAAGGGTCCCGAAATTATCCAAGCAGATGGAAGGCGAGATTATCTGTTACGGCTACGCAACGACCTCCGGCGAGATGGATGTTGCATTATTGGCCTTGGAGCGGGCATTTGATGGTTTGATTGAACTTGCAGAGAAACAAAAGCAGGCCCGCCTATTGGCTACCGAGCTTCTTATGACACGAAGGAGGGTAAATGTCCTGGAGCACGTCGTTATTCCTGAACTGCAGCAGACAATAAGATTTATCTACGACAAATTAGCTGAAGCAGAACGTGATAATACATCTCGACTAATGAAAATAACAGACATCATTCGGGCATAGCTTAATTTATTACACCACCTGCCAAGGTTCACAATCCAGGCACTAATCCTCCCCAAGGGCTTCCAGATCGGCGAGGTCTTTTTTTCTGGCTACGGCACGCTTGTTGGAAATAAACTGTTTTCGCCCGATATAGTAAACCGGGATATCTCCGTATTTGCCTTGTATCCGCCCTGCACACGCATCTTCCCACGAAACACCTGTAATCGACGTTATGATATCTACGCGCACCGGCGGTACGCCAAGCTGGATAACATTCTCCGTCTTCTCGAAATCTCCTGCCATTAAGTCAACAGTCCCAAAGCCAAACTCATCAAGTGCTGAGAGGATTCGATGTGCATTGGCAGTATCAGGATGGATGAGGATATCTATATCGCCGGTATAACGCGGCGCTCCAT
>CAZOQJ010000104.1:0-8806 GCA_964581905.1 uncultured Pirellulales bacterium | reverse complement strand
AAGAAGTTAGGTCGGCTTGAGGGAATGGCAAGTGATTATGCTGCACTCGGGTTAGTCTACGAAAAGAGAGGAAAACTTAAGGAAGCAGAAGAAATGCACCTAAAAGGATTAGAAATAGAAGAAAAAATCGGTCGACAGGCAGGAATTGCACGTCAGCACGGCAATTTGGGGGGGATTTATCAAACAAGAGGGCAGTTTGATAAGGCCGAAGAGATGCACAAAAAGGCGTTGGAAACCGCGGAGAAACTCGGGCATTTAGAATATATGGCATGTGAGTACGGCAATTTGGGGCTGATTTATATGGAGAAAGGTGAGCCTGATAAGGCAGAAGAGATGTATAAGAAGTCACTAGAGATTGATGAAAAGCTCGGGCTGTTAGGAGGGATAGCAAGCGATTACTGCAATTTGGGGGCGGTTTATAAAAAGAAAGGCGATATTGCCAAGGCGAGGGAGTACTGGGAGAAGGCGCTGGAATTGTATAAGAAAATAGGAATGAAGCCGGAGATAGAGAAGGTGGAGGGGTGGATTGGGAAACTGAAAGAGTAGATGAGTAAATGAGTAAAAAGTTAAAAATCCGAATCTCGAACTTCGAAATACGAAACAAATCCGCCTTCATTAAAACTACGGCGGACAAGAACACGGGGCTAAATATGGATTCCCGCTCCTTCGACTCCCTCGACTACGCTCGGGACAGGTCCGCTCAGGACAGGTTGCGCGGGAATGACAGAGACATTAGTCGGCGGCTTGTTTTGCGAGGGCGGCGGCGCCGATTATGCCGGCATCTTCGCCAAGCGTTGCAAAACAAATTTCCACAGTCTCTTTCCTCAATTTCCAGATGTGCTCGTTAAAATAATCCCTTATCCGGTCCAGTAAAATATCTCCGGCGGCAATCATACCGCCTGCAAAAACGATGCGCTTCGGCTCGGTGACGTGCAGCATATTCAGGCAGACAATGCCAAGGGCCTTTGCGGTCTCGTCGGTTATCTCCTTAGCTAATTTGTCGCCGGCCTTTAAGTGGTCGTAAACGTCCTTGCAGGTGATTTCGCCTTTCTCATCGAGGACCTTTTTCAGACTCGAGGATTTGCCTTTTTTAACGGCCTCGGTGGCCCTTTTTGCGGTATTGGTGGCCGAGGAATATGCCTCTACGCAGCCCCTCTGGCCGCAATTGCACAATCGGCCGTCGGGATAGATTATGATATGGCCAAGCTCGGCGGCGTTGTCGCCGCAGCCGGCCAAGAGCTTTCCTTTATTGATAATGCCGCCGCCAATTCCAGTACCCAGCGTAAAAAAGACCATGTCGTCAACGTCTTTGCCGGCACCAGCAGCGAATTCGCCGAAGCAGGCAACGTTGGCATCGTTCTCAAAGACAACTGCTTTTCCGCCTAAGCGGTCGCTCAGCAACTGGCGAACAGCGATGTTCCTAAAAGTCGGAAAATTCGTTGCGGCATCGATGATTCCCTCGCTGTATCTGGCAGGGCCCGGACAGCCGAGGCCGACGGCAGGGACATCGGCCATAGTAAAACCGGCTTCGGCTACGGACTTCTCGGCCGCCTTTGCAATATTTTCTATTACTGTCCTGGCGTCTTTCTCGGCTTCGGTAGGGGCCGAGACCTTCGATAAAAGCTTTAATTTTGAGTCAAAACAGCCAACCTTTATAAACGTTCCGCCTAAATCAATTCCTACATATACTTTATTCATTTTTTGCTCCAATATTTTCAGGTTCAGTCTGCATAACCATCAGGGTTTTTGCTGTGCCAATTCCACGCGGTTTCAACTATTTTTTCGAGCTGGGGCAATTGGGTTTTCCAGCCAAGCTCGCTCTTTGCCTTTGTTGCGTCCGAAGTCAGGACCGGAGGGTCGCCCGGCCGACGGTCTGATTCGGCCACCTTAAAATCTCTGCCGCTAACCTTCCTTACCGTATCAATAACCTGCCTGACGGAATAGCCCTTTCCGTTGCCGAGGTTGTAAATCATCTCCGCTTCCTTATCGAGCTTACTCAATGCCAGCAGATGCGCCCTGCACAAATCGTCAACGTGAATATAGTCGCGGATACAGGTTCCATCGGGCGTGGGATAGTCTGTCCCATAGATATCGATTTGAGGAAGCTTTCGCATCGCCGCATAGATAACCCTTGGTATAAGATGCGATTCAGGACAATGGTCCTCGCCGAGAGTGCCGTTGCAGCCGGCACCAGCGGCATTGAAATAACGCAGAGCCGCATACCGAAGCTTGCCCGTCCGACTCTGGTAATGGCACATCCGCTCGACAGCCAGTTTGGTCTCGCCGTAAGGATTGATTGGCTCTTTCGGTGCATCCTCGGTAATCGGCACCTGTGCAGGTATGCCATATACCGCGGCGGAACTGCTGAAAACAAACTTCTCAACCGACATCTGCTGCATCGCTGAAAGCAGATTCTGAGTGTTGGAGACATTGTTTTGATAGTACTTCAAGGGAGCTTGTACCGATTCAGCAACCTCAATCAGTGCGGCAAAGTGCATTACCGCTTCAATTTTGTATTTCCTGAGCGTATCGACGAGTAACTGGTAGTCCGCTAAATCACCCTCGATAAGCTCATCCGCCTTCGCTAAAGCTACGGCGGACAGGGCGGATTTAACCGCCTGGCGATGTCCTTTACTGAGATTATCAAAAACGAAGGGCTCGTGGCCTTCGGCGGTGAGCATCGCCGTCATATTACTGCCGATATAGCCGGCACCGCCGCAAACTAATACTCTCACTTCTCGCCCCCCGTCTCGCTGTGCTGGCGCACTGTCGCAGCAGGCGCTCGTAACTCGCGGCCCGTTTGGGACACGAGCCGTTTTTCGATTCGCTTTAGTATTTCCGTTGTAAGCTGCTCATCCCGACCCAGATTGACCCAGGCAGCTTGTCCCCGCTCGCGGTCAGGACGTCGTAGCCGAAGTACCTGTATCGACCGAGAGCTTTCTGAAAACATTCCAGCTGCTTGTTCCCTGCTGGTGGATTCGCGTTGCGGCAGGGACAACCTGTAAACTTGCGCATCGCAGACGATGCACAGCTCTTTTTCGTCCCGGCTGACATTCAATTCGACAATCCTTCTAATAGTGTGCAGGTTTGCTAAAGCTTTGTTTTCAGGGCCGACGTTATCCTTGCGCCAAAATTCGAAAAATTGTGCGCCCGGCAACGGCTTGGTCCTCATAAAACCGGCATTAGGGTCGGCTTTGTCGATAGTAAAATGCATCTTAACCAGGACATCTTCGGCTATTTGCACTGCCCCCGCTTTATCCATATCCGGCACACATATTCGCTCAAGTACGGGCGGTTCGCGAACCGCCCCTACATGCTGCCTGGCACATCCGGCCAATATGATTGCACAAGCCATGAGGGCGTAATGGACTTGGCCATGCCTTACGGCAGAGTACTTTTTATTCTTCATTTCAGGTTCTCCCGAATCTTGCCTATCTGCAAACAAGTCTTGACTCCACCACACGGACGGCGGATAAATGTTAGCGGACAAGTCTCACCGTACGTCTGGCAGACAAGTTTCGGCTGATTATATATGCAGTGTGCTTTTAGCTCAAGAAAGAATTGATTTTCTGAAAAATGGCTTTGGAATTTTTATCATGCTGTTACTCAGCCGGGCCTATAGTAACAGTCGCCCTTCCAATAAATCCGCCATAGCACTCAAGGTAATAAAATAGAAACAACTAAACTATCTGTATCAATCAGTTCTCCATCACTCACGGTTAAGCTAACAGTAGTCGAACCAACAGGAAACTCACCTGTAGGATTAGCAGCTTCTATAACACCATCATAACATCCTATCCCATAGAGCAACCACGGAATAGGTGCTTCCCATGTAAAAGTTAGGGTGTCGCCATCAGGATCGTAAGAATCGCTCCCATCCATCATTACAAGCCCCACTGGACGTATATCAAGACAAACACAACAACTAGCCCCCTCACCATCCGCAAACACGGTTATATCAGGACCAGCATCTGCCACTGGCGCTTTGTTATGCAGCCAGTTCTCAGCAAAAATGGCGAAATCAATGAAATCAACTGCTCCGTTTCTGTCGAGGTCTTCTTTTAACAAGACCTGCTGATTAAGCCACTTTTCTGTATATAACCTCAAATCGTTGTAATCTACGAAGTCATCATTATTCAAATCAGCGATATTACCGACATCTGATAAAGACATACTGGCCTGCGGTGTGCCGCCGTAAGCCCCTATATTTATTCGTTTGCCGTGCGGCCATAATTCCGAGGTCCAATCCAAATTGGGGTCGCCTGCATCAATGCAGGGACTTGTATTAGCATCTGTCACCCAATTTTGGCTGTTTGGGTCCCAGCGGCCAGCTTCGGATTGCAGGTGATACTCGCCATTACTCATATCGGCAAAGCAGGGGTCTGCATCAATGTTCGAAGGACCCCAAATAATAAAACACGTACCGACAGGTTGTATTTGTGCCTGCCCGCCCTGAACATCGCTGCTATAAACAGCTATCACAGAATAAGATTGACCGCTGCTATCCAAAAAGATTTGGGGGCCGAGGAATACACCATCCCAGATGATGCTATTGGTGATAGTCGTTGTGCTGTCCATGCTGTATAATATTCCTGCGTAACCCTGGCCTGGAAATCCTGTAAATCCTCCATCTCCACCTGATGCTGTGTTATCTGCAATAGTGCAGTTTTCCATCATCAATTCATCGTTACCGTAGCAATATATCGCTCCCCCATAGCCGTTGCCACCTTCACCACTCGGCGGGACAAATGGGGGACTATCACCCCCCTCGCCACCAGATACTTTATTGCCGGAAATGGTGCAGTTTTTTATCATCAATTCACTGTTATAGTCGCAATATACTGCACCACCATAAGCATAGCCACCGTTACCAGCTCCCAATGTACCAACAGTGCCGTCACCACCAGATGTAGTATTGTTAGCAATGACACAGTTTTTAACTATCATATTGCTCCCATATATCCCCCCACCGTAAGCGTTGCCACCATTTGGCCCGATGTCCAAACCACCTGGGAAAGCATTGCCACCCCTGCATTGGTTGTAGGCAATGATACAATTTTCGATTGTCGGGTGGCAGTTGACGCTGGAATATATGCCCCCGCCATAACCATCCCCGCCATCCATTCCCCAATCCGAACCATCTGCGCCCTGGGATATGTTATTCCGTATAATACAGTTTATTATTGCAGGACTGCTGTTGGACTTACAGTATATTCCCCCACCGCAAGGATATTCCCAACTATAAGCACTGTTATTGATAATAGCGCAGTTTTCAATAGTCGGTGAAGAACCGCTGCAATAGATACCTCCGCCCGTTTTAGCATTACCTCTTTTTATGGTAAAGCCGGAGATAATGCTGTTTGTATCCTCACCGCTATGGAAATAAAATCCCCGGTGCCACAGGTTTTCGCAGTCTATAATGCAGTTTTCCGGCCCGTTTGCACTTTGAACCGTAATAGCTTTGCCTTTGAAGTCAATATCGCGGTTGCCGGCGCCCTTGTATGTGCCGGGCTGAACGATAACCGTATGACCATCAAGTGCGGAGTCTATGCCCTTTTGAATAGTGGCAAAAGGATTTTCAGGTGAGCCATCGCCAGTGGTGTCATTGCCGTCAGTCGCTACATAGATTGATGTCTGCACAAGCGAAACTATAAGGTCGTTTACAATCGGACCAAAATAAGACTGCACAGTTACATATAAATGACCATCTACTACATTATATTCGTGAGCAGTATCGTCCAACCAAACACCAGCCACGGCAAAGCCAGCTGGAAGCAGAATGTCAAAGTAAGCGGTGGTTGTTTTCTCGTACGTGGGAAAATACTTGCCCGTACCTACTGCGTAAAAGAAAATGAACTCTTCCGGCCGTTTGATGAGGTCGTGTTCATAATCAACTCGAAAGACAGCAAACTCAGGAAACGGTCCCAGCCATTCTATCATAAGTATCGTCGGCATCTCCGGCAGAATAGTAGGGTATCGTTCGCCGCTCCAACTCCACGGTAGCTCGATATCATCCTGCCAGACGCGGATGTTATTAGCATCGGGCGGTAGCGGAAACAACATTGAAAAGACATCTATCAGGATGTGAACGAAAGTGTAATCTCCAGTAAACGTAGCGTGAAGCGCATCACCGCACGGCTGTATTACTATATGCATATCTTCTAAAGGCATACTTGCTGGTGGCGGTATTGGAATCGGGTTTGCGAGGCTGGGAACGGCTAAAAACAGGCATGTAAAAGCTAAAATTAACTTTTTCATTTTAGTACTCTCCCAAAAAATCTGTTTTTTTATTATCCTTCCTTATACCACAAAAAGAGAGTTAAATCAAGCAAAAAATGCCCTTTTTCTATCTTTTTATAGGTCTATATTTTTGCCCCGTTAGAAAATTTGTATGAATATCCGAACATAAAGCGGATTTTCTATAGGCGTAGCCAATGTATAAAACGGCAAGGGAAGATTTCTAACAGGGTAAAGAACAACTCGCTGTAAGGCCGATATTAAACTTGATACTTCCGCCTTCGCTGCGGCTTCCATCTTCGCTAAAGCTACGATGGACAAGACGGCGGACAAGCGATGCTGGATACTCGATAGTCGCCGAGAACTGAGCCACGAGAATGACCACGGTGCAGGTACAATCCGTTAATGAGAAATTGTCATCTCTGCCTTTAGGGCATAATGTCAAAGACTTTCTCGACTATCTAAAGATAGAGGCGGGTCTGTCAGAGAATACGGTTTTGGGCTACGGCCGCGACCTGAAAGAATTCCTCAAATTCTGCAAATCCAATAAGATTTACCGGCCACAGCAGATACAACCGGGTCTTATCCATAACTATCTGCAGGTTCTTTCCAAAAATGAAAAGTGCGAAAGCTCCGTTAAACGCTGCCTTGTTGCAATAAAGATGTTCCTGAGGTTTGGCAAACTTACCGGCTTTGTAAAAGACGACATAACATCGGTGCTCGAAGGGCCAAAACTCTGGCAGAGATTGCCGGTTATTTGCAGCAAACAGCAGGTTGTCAAGCTTTTAGAGGCCCCGGATGCCTCCGAGCCGTTTTACCTTCGTGACAAGGCAATGCTCGAACTGCTCTATGCCACGGGGGTACGGGCCAGCGAACTGGCGGGACTGAAGATAAGCGATTTGAATTTTGATATTGGTTACCTGCGTTGTCTGGGCAAAGGCAACAGAGAGCGGATAATCCCGCTCGGTAAAACTGCCATAACTGCAACGATTGACTACCTTAACAACCTACGGCCGAAATTAGCCAAGCCGTTTAGCGGTGATTTTCTGCTTCTATCCCGAACAGGCAGGGCTGTGAGTCGCATTGAAGTCTGGAGATTGGTTAAAAAGTACGCAATTCGTGCAGGTATGCCGAAGAACTTAACGGTGCATACGTTGAGACACTGCTTCGCAACACATCTGTTGACCGGTGGAGCAGACTTGCGAAGCGTTCAGGAAATGCTCGGCCACGTGGATATAGCCACTACGCAGATTTATACGCATGTTGACCAGGAAAGATTACGAAAGATTCATAAGAAATACCACCCGCGGCCGTAAAGCAAATGGGACGAGATTGACTTATGCAGGTTTCAGTACTATTATGATGGTTAAATTGATGGTTAAGGCATTGCATAAGACTATTCGCATGAGCATAAAACGGCTATATCTCGTAACACTTTTGCTGCTGATGGGATGCCAACAAGCCGGTGTCGGGCAGGACAAGGCCATCCTGCCGGCTAGCGCAGAAACCGCAGAGGCCGAGGTTGACAAGGAATTAAAAATCTATAAGAGCACGCTGCTGGAAGGCAAAAATGAACAAATACGCATAGATGCAGCCACGGTAATGCTGTTTAACGAAAACCCTCTGGCAAGAAAAATTCTACTTGATGCCCTAAAACAAACCGACAATGTCGCTGCACGAGTGGCAGTATGCAGAGCATTGAGTCAAACACGGACTGGGCTGGAACCTATAAAGAACAAGAAAGACTTTATCCAGCCCCTGCTTGATATACTGGCCAGCAATACCTCTGGCACAGCTAAACCGGCCGCTGAGGCGACTTTGATATTCGAGTACGAACAAATATCAGAGCCGATTGAAAAACTGATAAGAGACCCAACACTTGCAGTTAGAACCAGATTGAATGCGATATATGCATTCCAGCTGCATCCTGGTATGGGGGTGGCGATTAAACTTATCAGTTTACTTGACGACCCTGAGCAACAGGTATCTGCCGCAGCGGAGAGGGCACTTGCTTCTATGGGAATACAGGCAGGAAAATCACCTGAATCTCGTAAAAAGGCCGTAGAGAAGCTTCGAAGAGAAGGTCCGGAAGGATTTTTTCGGAATTGGGTAACTCGTCAGCAACAACAGCTGCGCGAGATGAAAATCGAATTGAACCTGTTGCAGGGACTTTATTTAACAGCGTTGGGCAAGTGGTACGATGGTATAAGCGATGATGTAGCAAAAGGTAAGTTCCTGGCTGAATATCTGCAAAGTCCGAAAGCGGAAGTGAGGTTGTGGACGCTTGAGAAGGTTCATCAATGGCGAGTAGCACCAGGAAAGTCGGAATTGCCAACTGAACTGGGGCCTATTCTGGTTAATTTAATTTCAGATCCGGATAGAAATGTTCGTCTGAAAACTGCCCGGCTGTTATCTTTGATGGGAGAGTTGAATTCGGCAGAACATTTGCTCTCCCAGCTCGAGGTGGAACAGGACGATGAGGTCAAAATGGAGATGTTAGTTGCGCTTGGCTATGCCTTTGTACCTAATCCAACGACCAAGATTCCCGCCGAGATAAGAAAGCAGTCTC
>CAZOQJ010000103.1:0-8891 GCA_964581905.1 uncultured Pirellulales bacterium | reverse complement strand
TAATTCTTTTGCACTTTATGCACTTAAAATGCTGATGAGCTTCGAGATTTCCATCGAACCTTTTGGCATCGCCCGAGCCTTCAACGCTAAAAGCTGCCCCTATTTCAGTCAAAGTAAGTAGCGTTCTATTTACAGTATCCAGTGATATATTGGGAAAAATCTGCCTTACTTTTTGAAAAACCATCTCCGACGAAGGGTGTTCATCTGTTTCGAGTAGCGCTTTATAAACTGCCATCCGCTGCGGCGTTATCTTAAGACCCGCTTGACGACACTTTACCTCAAAAGCCTGGAGCTTTTGCTGCAGATGATATCCATCTCCCCTGCCTTTAATTTTTGACATAAAAAACCCCTGTTTTATTAATCTATCGCTCGAAGCAGCAGCGATTATATCTATTTATTTATTGTATACATATAAAAATTTCTCCTTTTTAATAGGTATTTTAGCTGAGGGCTTGTTTTACCAACTTCGGGTAAAATATACTATTATATGTTGCCTTTCACTGTTTAATCTTCGTAGCAATGGCTCAACCAGTAATCTGCAAATATTGCCAAATCATTTACATCTACAAGCCCGTTGGCATTGAAATCTCCCGGAAGCGCCGGTTCACTTAATTGCCAGTTATGTGCAAATATTGAAAAATCTACGAAGTTTACGGGATTTAAACCATCGAGGTTTGGACAATCCGCATCACAAACGTTTCCTGTTCCATCGCCGTCTGAATCTGTCTGGGAGGGATTATAATCATTCGGACAGTTGTCTATTGAGTTAGCCACTCCATCACTATCATCATCATAATCAACTGTAACAAGGACTTTAAATCCCCGCCAGCCAAAATCTCCTATCATTTCTCGCTGGACATTACCAAGACTATCTATCGCCCGAGCAAAAATCCGATACTCACCAACTTGAGGGATTTCCCAGGTAAATTCCCAGTGTTTCCACACATTTGGGACAAAATAGTTAAGCAGTTGGGCGGGTTCCCACGTTGCACCATCATCTGTGCTTACCTCTACTATGGTAATTTCTTTTCCTTCACCGGCAAATGCCATTCCACGAATGGTGTACGTGCCCAGGACAATAGTTTCTTGATACTCCGGCTCGAATATCCTGGCGTGAATTGGATAATGGTGTAAATCTATGTCTGGCGGTGATGTGGATATCTCTAAACGTTCCAACCATCGCGCATTTTGATAACCAGCAATTCCCGGCAAAACCAGTTTAAGCGGATAGCCCTGCACCAAAGGAAGCGTTTGTCCATTCATGCCATACGCTAAGAGAAGGTCATCTCTCTGTGACAGCTCGTCCAGGGTGTACGGGCCCATTGAATAACCGTCGATTGCATGGAAGGTAATTGTTTCTGCCTCACCTGTCGGGTTAGCTTCCTGGATAATAGTCTGTAACGGAACTCCGGTCCAGTTGGCGTTGCCCACGAGCAATGGAGGTCCTATGGGAAAGTAACACTCTAAAGTTGCCATCTGAGTTGTTGCTTGATATTGCATCAGCTCTTCCAGGCTGAGTGATAAAGGTTGTTCGACATTCCCATCTACAATTAAATGCCAATCCCCGGGTATGGATGGAGGGTCAGATAGCGTGAAAAATTCTTCATTAGGAGTAATGGGTGGAGGGTCGAGAGAATAACAATCAGCAGACATAAAGCTGATTATAAAAAAGAGAGCCGATATGAGAAATTTCCAGTGATTCTTACAAGCAACTTTGTTTTCCAAGTATTTCATTCCGAGTCCTTTCAAAACTCTATCTATCTTCGTTGACCAACGAAAAATAACCATTCTGTCCTTTATTACCTTAAGAAATAGGTATTACTACTATATAGTTATTACTCCTATATATCAATAATTGTTCTTATTTTCGCTCAAATTTTTTTCTAAGCTGCAAGTGCCTTCAATGAAAGACCCTTATTTGAGTCGCAAAAATTGTTTTTGGCGAACAAAAAATTTAAGCCGAGAAACAACAAAAGGTAGATAATGTCAGGCATTATTACTCTTTAGGCAATATGGATTGTAAATTTTGCTCTGCATTGTTAAAAATGCTTGATAAATCGGGGCTGAAAAGCTACAATATTTGACGGGAGAAAGGTGTTTCCCTATTTAACGGCCATCAAATGTTAGGGATTAGGCGGTAGTTTAGATGGGGTGATTATGGGTGTTGAGAAGACAGTTGAGGATAAGGGCAGTTCAGGTTCCGAAATGTTTCGACAAACGCTCCGGGACTCAAGTGAGAAATTCCTACCGGCCCGTAATATACGCGGAGAAAAGCATTGGCCTCCCCAATTTTTAGCTCCTTATTTTAATAAAAGGAAAGCAAGGGCTGAAGCAAAGACCAAAGCGAGAGAAGAGGCCAGGGCAAAAGCTGAAGCAAGAGCTAAGGCAAAGGCTAAGGCAAAAGCGGATAAAAAGGCAAACGCCGGGGCTGTTAGAGAAGCTAAAGAAATTCTAAGGGCTGAATCTGCAGCAAGATTGAGGGCTGAAGAAAAAGCACAGGCAGAAGCACAAGCCAGAGCCGAGGCAGAGCAGAAGCTCGCGACCGAAATCCAGGAAAAGGCCGGGCTCAAAGGGATGATAGAGAATATCAAATCCGAATCCGCAGAGCAGATAGCGGCAATCAGGAAAGATACTGAGGAACTGGCAAAGTCTTACGTTGATGCGTTAGACAAAGCACAGAAGAGGCTAATAGCCCTGGCCGAACAAAGGGCCAGCGTAGAAGCAAAAGTGGAAACCGAGTCAAGAGCGAGGGCCGAAGCTCAAGAGAAGGCAAAGGAAGAGGCTGGGTCAAGAGCAAGGGCCGAGATAAGAGCAAAAGCTGAGGCTGTAGAGAGGGTAAGGACCTACGGCGGAGCGTTGGCCAGAATCGAAAAAAAGTTAAAGTTAGAATCTAAAACAAGAATTCAGGCTGAGGAAAAAGCGGAATCGCAAGCAAGGGCAGCGGCAGAAATACAGGAGGAAATGAGAATCAAGGCTGATGCACTATCCGAGATGGAGAAAAATTTAGAGGCCGAAACGCAGTCAAGAATTGCGATGGAGAAAAAACTCAAGGCCGAAACCGAAGAGCGGGTCAGAATTGAAGCTGAGACTGCGGAAACCAGCAGAGAAGCTCAACAGAGGGCTAAATCATATACCGAGGCGATAGGTGAAGCAGAACGAAAGCTAAACACCCAGACCGAGCGAAGGGCCAGAGCAGAAGCGAAAGCGGAAACTGAGTCAAGTGCAAGAGCCGAAGCCCAAGAGAAGGCAAGGGAAGAGGCCGATGCGAGAGTAATGGCCGAGATACGAGCAAAAGCTGAAGCTGTAGAGGGAACAAAGGCTTACGGCGAAGCGTTAGCCGGAATCGAAAAAAGGTTAAGGTTAGAATCTAAAGCAAGACTCTTGGCCGAGGAAAGAGCAGAATCGCAAGCAAGAGCAGCGGCAGAAATACAAGAGGAACTGAGAATCAGGGCTGATGTACTATCCGAGATGGAGAAAAATTTAGAGGCCGAAACGCAATTAAGAGTTGCGGCGGAGGAAAAACTCAAGGTCATAGCCGAGGAGCGAGCCAGGATTGAAGCTGAAGCTGCGGAAACCGCAGAGACAGTCAGCAGAGATGCTCAACAGAGGGCTAAATCGTATGCCGAGGCGATAAATGAGATAGAGGGGAGGTTAAAAATCCTGACCAAACAAAAGGCCAAAGCAGAAGCGAAAGCGAAAGCTGATGCTATCGCCCGAGCCGAAGCTGAACGAAGGGCAAAGTTAGAGGCCGAGGCAGGAGCTGGGGCCGAAAGACAAGCAAAAGCTGGAGCTGTCGAGAGGGCAAGGGCCTACGGCGAAGCGTTAGCTAAAATCGAAGAAAGATTAAAAGAGGAATCGAGAGCAAGAGCCCACGCCTTGGAAGAAGCGCAAACCGAAGCTGCCGCCAGAGCCGAAGCTGAGGAAAAACTGATATTACAAGCCGAGACTTTATCGAAAATGGAGAAAGACCTCCGGGCAGAAGTACGAGCCAGAGCTAAGGTGGAAAAAAAGCTAAAAGCTGAAGTCAAAGCACGAGCCGTAGCAGAACAAAACGAAGCCCGTGACAATCTGGTAGAAAAAAGTATGTGTGAATGTTGTGGCAAAGATGGCTTTTCAGAGAAGCAGCTCTTTAGAATTGACTCAGGCCAGCTGATTTGTCCGGATTGTCTTAGAGAAATGACAAAGTAATGCTTCTTGCGTTATGCACTTTGCTACACAAGCCGCATATTAGGCGCTCACATTTTACACATTGATGTGATTTTCACTTTTAATCGAGATGTCAGTTATGCTACCACTGTTCAAGCCAGTTTTCAGCAAACAGGGCAAAATCAAAGAGGTCAACATCCCAGTCTTGGTCAAAATCTCCTTCTTGGATAGCAACATCAATATCCAGCAGTAATGAAGCGTCGCTTGCCGCCTCGGCGTTATTTGTTGGCTGGGGCACACTCACATTATCCGTCAAAATTGCCTTTATTTGATATATTTCTCCGAATTCAAGCCCTGTATCAGCCAGGTCGATCACCTGCTCGTACTTATTAAATATATCATTGTTGCACGCAAACTCCGGATTTACCCACATGGCCTTTAGCTCCTCTGTGACAACCTGATGAAGCTCAATCCGCCCAATACTTAAGGTGTAGGTCTGCCACTCAGTATCTGATGCAAATATATGATAATCGTGGCTCCACTTCAGGAAAAACACTCCGTGCGGAATCATACCCGTTTCGCCTTCATTTCCGTCGAGGATAAAATCTTGACTAAAATGCGATTGCGAACAACAATCACCATACGCACATGGATCTGAGTTTTTCACGTATAGCTGGCAGAACGTCCTTAGATTGAAAGGCCCCGCATGGCAGGGGTTGTTAGGCCCCGCATGACCGACAGTCTGTCCAAAAATCTGCCAACTATCCTGGTCAGGATATTTCTGCTCGATAGAAAAAAATATGTTGTCTTGACCACTGTCCTCGTCGGATAGGGATATAACCGGATTTTCGGGCTTGGTTTCCAGATAGGCTTCGATAGAATTCTCTCCCACCTGGAAGTTTTGGCTGTTAGGGTCGAATAAAATACCATATCTACATACCCTTGCCAGACCGGGCATCGGTGTTAGGCCATTGCCGCTGACTGACCCGCCGATGTCCTCCCACGCACTGGACTGCCAGTGGAATCGCCGAACTGTTCCTATCTGGGAACGGTCAATGGTAATCTGAATCTTATTATCGTTTACATCAACTGTCCCCGTGCCTCCACCGGTCATCGACCCAACGACATCCACATGACCACCGGCCAAGGCTGGATTTTTGCTTATGACCGCTCGAATATTAAACTCGCTTCCCACAGGGCTTTGCCCGGTTGTAGGGTCGTTGTCAGCATCTATCAGCCAGATATAGGTCAGATTGTCATCATCGCCGGGAAGTTGTGACTCACTGAGAATTGTACCACGCATCACCATCACAAATGTTAGGTCAGTACCATCTTTCTCAACCCATGCCTCCAGAATGTCCGTGTAATCATTTATCAAAACATCACACGGGTCGATTATGTAACCAATGACTTGTCCTGCTGAAATGTTCTGGCAGCATACCAATGAAACAGCTAAAACCACAAGATTAATTCTGCTTTTCATAAGATATCCTCCTTAGATATCCTCCTTGAGAATACCCCCACGTTTTCGACAAAAAACGTTTGGTTGTTACTCATCCTGAGCCTGTCTGTGCCTACCTCCTTTCGTCCGTAACCCCGTTAGAAACAACCATCTTTATTATCTTTATAATCTCATTAAAGCAAGTTTTCTAACGGGGTAACCTCTCCGTCCCGAAGCTTTACCTCAATTATCACAGACGATTATCACTTTGTGTCTCTTGTCATTTTTACGAAGGGATATGGACTTGAAAATAACTGCCGTCCTTAACCTGTTGCGTATTCTACTTAGCTAATCATTCGCATGTCAAGAGTAATCTGGCTTAAACTTCAAAAAAAATCCCTGTCAAATGGGGGTTTTAAGTAATGGACTTGGCCATGCCTAATGGCAATGAGTAACGAAGGGCAAGCACTTATAAATATAGAGGTTATAAAAAAGCCCTGTTTTGCTAATCCGGCCTTCGCAGCCGCTTCGGCGGAGTAGGCAGCTTCGCAGGGCATTCTGCATAGCCCCTTGGGGGCGACACAGAATGGAGCCAATGGGATTCGAACCCACGACCTCTTGCATGCCATGCAAGCGCTCTCCCAACTGAGCTATGGCCCCAGTTTGATATTCGGGACTCCGGCCAGAACCTCTCGCCGCCGGCGAAGCCTTTGGCGGAGCTGGGTCGCCCTGACAAGAATGTTAACATAGACCATCCATTTTGGCAAATGAATTTTTTGGTCTGTTGAATTAGTCTATTCTTCGCAGTTCCACGCCCTGCCTGCCCCAGCAATCCGTTGGCCGGGGTCGTCTGTCTTCCGTCGTCTGTCTTCCCTCGCCTTCCCATCATTACCGCACCGAAGCCGAGCAGGTATCTCATTTGTCAATCACAGATTGTAGGATTTCTGGTAAGTCTGAGGGATTGTATGAAACAGCCCAAGCCCACTTGCCGAATCCGCAGACTATTTGGAAAAGTTAATACCAGAGTAATATACTGACAGAAAGCTAAAGGGCAAGCATTAGGATAATGATGATAAAGAATACGGCTGCCAGCGCACCTAAAATTACGATGGCTACTTTATAGTTACTGACGATATCCGGCCTGTAAATTTCCTGTTGAGCTTCTTCGACTGTCTGTCCTTTTTCTAATTGGGCAAGTGTGGAGACATCAAATTTTCTGTGTGCTTGAATTGGCGGCTGGCCTTGGTGAATGGCATCCAAATCTGCCAGTAGTTCCTCCACGTTTTGGTAGCGGTCTTCTCTTCTTTTGGCCATCATAATTTCGATGACTTCCGATACTCCCGCTGATAATGTGGTGTTTATATGGTCGGGCGGAATCAGTTTTTCCCTGAGGTGTTTTTTCATCACTTCGGAGGAATCATCAGCCATAAACGGCACTCGGCCCGTAACAAGATGGTAGAATGTGGCCCCCAGGCCGTAGATGTCGGCTCGGCCGTCGATGTCAATCTTGCCTCGGATTTGTTCGGGTGCGATATAATAAGGAGTTCCATAAGCTTTGCCTTGCTCGGTTTGTGCGGCCTCAAGGTCTGTTGTTGCGCGGGCCAAACCCAAATCAGCGAGCTTGACCTCGCCGGCGGTATTTATCATTATGTTCTTGGGCTTGACATCGCGGTGAATAAGGCCTTTGGCATGTGCGTGAGCAAGTGCGTGAGCGACCTGAATTATTATTTCGAGGGCTTCATTTTCATTGAAAATCTTGCCGGCCGTTAAGTCATCATACAGGGTTTTGCCCTCAACGTATTCCATTACAAAATAGTGATAGCCGCCTGCCTCGCCGACGTCGATGGCCTGGACGATGTTTGGATGATTTAAACTGCCGGCGGCCTGGCCTTCCTTGTAGAACCGCTGGACATATTCGGGATTTTCACTAAAGCGTTTCGGCAAAACCTTTATCGCAACAGTGCGGTTCAAGCTCAATTGCTGCGCTTTATAAACAATGGCCATCGCACCTGCGCCGAGCTTGCCGAGTATCCTGTAGCCGGGAATCTGATGTGCGGCGGCCTTGCTTTCTTTTATGCCGATATGTAATCGCTCAGCCTGGGATTTGGTGATGCAGCCCAGCTCAATCATAAGGTCCTTAAGTATTACAGGGTTTACTTTACGGCGGGTTTCCATCTCCTTTAAACAAAGACGCAGCTCGTGGTCTGTGCACAAACCCTGGTCAAGTGCCATTTTGCCGAACATCGTATCGTAACTTGTTTCGTTCGTCATTAAGAACCCTGATAAAACCAAAGACCGCCCAGTTAGAGGACTGCTTTTCGGTTTTTATCTGCATCCGGCTCCGCCATAGGTTTTGCCTGGGGCGAGCATCCGATAATAAGCTCTAATTTGGTAATTATCAATTTATAAAGGGGTTGTCAAAAAAAATTTATTATTTTTATTAGAAAAATACCACCTTTCTAATGGATAAAATCGGCCTTTTTGGACGGGGAGTTTAGATGATTAGTGGATGAGTAAATGAGATTAGTTAATTAGTTCATTGTTCATAGTTTCCGCCTTCGCCGAGGCTACGGCGGACAAGCATAGTTCATTGTTCATAGTTCATTGTTCATTGTTCATTGTTCATTGTTCATAGTTCATAGAAAGATTTAGCAATAGTGCTCACCCGTTTTAATGCATCATTTTCTCTGTGGATTTTGTCTTTGTCCCATTCTTCTTTGTTATCTCCATTGTCTTCTGTTTGCCTGATGCGGAGAGCCGCCTTTTCCCGAAACCCCGCCTTTCATCAGGGATATAGACTTAATACATGCGGCTTTGGTAGTACGGTCACGATGTTTTAGCCCTTGCTGAAGGACCTCCAAACCCATTTTCCGCATCCTGCCATTCATCCTCCTCATTCCGTAGGCAGCTGCCTTTTTAGCTGTCCTTGGATAGTTGCCGAATAATGCCTCCGACAGTATTGTTAAGCCGTCCTCTTGTTTCCTCGCCAATTCGAAAGCCGCCAGTCTCGCAGTTGAAATATCGTCAGAGAGCAGCTTCTCCCTGAGCTTTCTGAGAAGCTCGATAGTTGCTTCGTCTCTTTGGCGTTCATTATCTAAAGTCATAAATCAAACCTCTTAAAAAAGTGCTGAAGGGCCGCATTATATCAGACTTCCTCCTAAAAAACACTCTATTTTTTTCAACCCCACAGATTGGGAAACGAACCCGATTATTTCTAATAAATAAGTATGGTGTCCCCAGATTTGGGAGAACTATGCCATAGGAATGAGAATTTGGGACTATGGCATCACTGACAACAACCTCC
>CAZOQJ010000102.1:0-8953 GCA_964581905.1 uncultured Pirellulales bacterium | reverse complement strand
TGTTAATAGCTGAGATTCAAACACCCTCTGATACGACTTATCGGGTTTTTGACTTCAACAGGGTTGACGATGCTGGAAAACCGAGACAACTTCATGTTGAAGAGGCATTGGAAAGTATCCGCTTTGACATGTCCGATGACGAGCTTTCGGTGACGACGGTGGGTCGGCTGGTGGATTGTGAGAAATTCAAAATAGACAAAGGTCATCAGGCAAAGGACTGTGAGTTGCTTCTTTCTGCTGGTAAAATGAAAACATTGATTATTATATCCGGCTTTGGAATAATACTGTCAGCCGAAGGAAATTTCGTAGAATTCAGGGCGGGCGATTGTTTGCTTGTTCCCGCTGCTTATGAAGGAGCAGTGCGGTTTGCTGACGATACACAATATCTAACGGTAACAATTTAGTAAGCATGAGATTTGGATATTTGGTTGTTGATTTAATACTTTATTGTGTTTTTTAACCAGAGGTGAAGATGGCGGGGCAAGGTAACAAAAAGAAAAGTCCAGTGGTACTATTCTTGTTGGTTTTTGCTGCAGTTGCGATTTTGATGTTTATTGCTAATTACAGGTCGGTGCTTGTGCACAAACTTCCAAATCCTAAAGGTGGTGCGGAGAAATTGTCGACTTTTGGGGAGCAACTTATAGCAATCTCTCCAAATAATGAGATATACAGCTGGGTTTGGAATAATTTGTCTGAACGGCCTCAAATTAGCATTGTTAAAGCTCAAAAGGCAGTTGCTATGAGTTCTGACCGTCTTTTGCGTATTCTACCCGGTACGGATAACTTACTCGTAATCAGTAATCTGAAAGGTGACAAGGAGTTGTGGCAGTCATCGTTAGGTAGGAACAAAAAGTACAAATTGCTGCAAGCAAGTCCGAATGGCAGGTTCGCTGTTGCTGCACTTGCCCCCGCTCCTGTCTTCCGACAGGAAGACGCGGGGGATGGTTTCGATAAGCGAATTCAACTGGTCATAATAGATGCTGACTTGAATTCTATTCAGCCGGTTGAGACAAAAACTATGGAGGAAGGGTTGGAGTTAAATGACATTGGTGTATCTAACGACGGCAGTCTCATAGCAGCCGTTGGTGGGGGTGACAAAGGATGGCTGTTTGTTGCAAGTGCAAAAGACAAACAGCTGCTCTGGGAGCATTATGTAGAAGATTGCAATGAGTTCAGCAAAGTTGTCTTTTCGCCGGACGGACAGACAGTTTATGCTTCGGAGTCGGGCAGGCGGGTGTATATCTTCGATATTACGGCCAAAAAGTTGGTCAAGCGGCTGGAAATGAATAAATATAAAACACCACCAAACAATCCACAGACAATCTCATGTATAGCGGTGAGTTCCGATGGTCACTTACTGGCTGCTGCCAGCTCGCCAGCGTCGAGAGTATGGATATGGGATGCCAAAGCCGGTGAGAAGATTGTTACTATAAGAACCGGTCAATTCTCGACTTGCAGTATGACGTTTTCACCAGATTCATCTTTTTTAGCTGGAGCGAATTTGCGTGATGACCCAATAAAGGTCTGGAGAATATCAAGATAACTTTAAGTAGACAGAACAGTAGAAGTTGCGAAAAGTTAGGTGTGGTTGTTTTTTCTTTGTAATGTCAGGCAGAATCTATAGAAGAAAATGAGCAATTCCAAAACTTATAATGATGCCCTCAGATTTTCTCAGATAAAGCTGGGAATTGTATGTCCAATGGCCAATGAACGAGAGACCGCTGTGGAATTCATCAAGGAGGTGTTAGGGCAGTGCAAAGGTTTTGCATCGTTAAAGTTTTTTGCCGTGTTCGATAATGCCTGTAAGGATGGAACCTTCGATTTGCTGAAAGAGCTGGGAACGAGACTGCCCGAGCTTCAGATGATATGGGCTCCTGAAAATAAATGTGTGGTGGATGCTTATGTCCGTGGTTATCGTGAAGCTCTTAATGCAGATTGCGACTGGATATTGGAGATTGATGCGGGTTTTAGTCATCAGCCGGCGGAAATACCGCGGTTTTTAGATAAAATATCCGAGGGTTATGATTGTGTATTCGGCAGCCGATTCTGCAAAGGTGGAAGCTTTACAGAAGCCTCACTAAGCCGACGTTTTATCAGTTTTGCAGGGAGTATTTTGGCTAATCTTTTGCTTGGCACAAAACTTAAAGATATGACGAGCGGCTTCGAGATGTTCACCAGAGATGCCTTGCGGAAGGTTTTGGATAAAGGAATTCAATCTCGTGGGCATTTCTTCCAGACGGAAATAAAAGCATATTGTCGAGACATGCAAATAGTTGAAGTGCCAATACATTATCGTGCACCCAGTCAACGTGTAACTGGTGGAGTTATTCTGGATGCTTTCAAAAATTTGTTTCGCTTATTTCGAGAGCGGCTGACCGGTAACTTGTAACTTTTGATGGGGAAAATTTTGATTTATGAAAGATAAAATATCCGTCATTGTAACTTCTGTTGCCGAGCCGAATAAGGCCCTTCGAGATTTGTCGCTTGGCTGTAGAGAAAACGATTATCAATTTACTGTTATAGGTGACCAGGCCAGCCCGGCTGATTTTCACATTGACGGCTGTGATTTTTATGGCCTTCAAAGGCAGAAGGAAACAGGTTTTAAGTTTGCTCAGCTGTGCCCTACAAGGCACTATGCTCGCAAGAATATTGGCTACCTTCTGGCAATTCGCAATGGAGTATCAATGATTATTGAAACCGACGATGACAATATTGCCTGCGCGGAGTTCTGGAAGCAGCGGCAACGAATTCAAAATGTACCTGTACTTAAAAATGGGGACTGGATAAACGTTTACAGATATTTTACCGACCAAAATATTTGGCCTCGCGGTTTTCCTCTTGAACATCTTCAACAGCAAATCCCTCCGTATGAATCACTTGATATGATAGATATTGATTGCCCGATTCAACAGGGATTGGCTGATGATAATCCGGATGTTGATGCTGTATACCGCCTCATTTTACCGCTTCCACAAACATTTAGAAAGGACCGCCGAATTGCGTTAACCGAAGGTTCCTGGTGTCCCTTTAATAGCCAAAACACAACGTGGTGGGCAGATGCATTTGAGCTGCTTTATTTGCCCGCCTGTTGTTCTTTTCGAATGACCGATATCTGGCGGAGTTTCATCGCCCAGAGAATCGCCTGGCTTAACAACTGGTCGGTTTTATTCCATGAACCTACTATGAGACAGCAGCGCAATGTGCATAATCTTCTGCGTGATTTTGACGATGAAATAGCCGGCTATCTACACAACAGCGAAATACGAGAAGCTTTAGAGAATTTGCCGTTGGAAGCAGGGATTGAGAAAATCAGCGATAATCTTAAAGTTTGTTATGAAAAATTAGTTAGTATGTCCCTGATTGGTCGGGAAGAATTAGAGTTGCTTGATGCCTGGCTTGAGGATATTAAGCAGCTTCGCTAATCTGCGAGTGATTGGAACCGTCTAAGCGCATGCAAGAAAAAGACAAAAATAGTTTTTACACTCCAGAAAATCTGGTCATAGGTTACCTTGTTGTTTTTTTAGCTGCGGCTGTACTTTATATAGCAAGCTGCGCACCGGGAGTACTCTGGCAGGACAGCGGAATGTACCTCTACCGAATCTGGCATAACGATATCGAGGGTAAGCTCGGCCTGGCTCTTTCACACCCACTTTATCATATTATTGGCATAGGCGTGAAATACATCCCCTTGGGCGAATTCGCGTACAGGGTAAATTTGATTTCAGCGGTTACTGCGGCATTTACAATTGCAAATTTATTTTTGCTAATGCGATTGTGGCTAAACAAAATTTTACCTGCAGTAATTGCTGCTGCTACTCTGGCCTTTTCACATACGATGTGGCTGCACGCCTCGATTGCTGAGGTTTATACACTTTATACAGCATTATTCACAGCAGAATTGGTATTCTTACTGCAGTATCTCAAAAGTTATCGCACCGGTTATCTGTATTTACTTGGACTTTTTAACGGCTTAGCAATCGCAAATCATATGTGGGGTATTATTGCCTTTATTTGTTATCTGGTGTTTTTGATAGCTTTACTAATAAAAAAGCAAATCAATCTTAAACACTTCGGGATTATTGCAGCGCTATGGCTTATCGGTGCAGCACCATACGAATATCTAATCATAAAGAACGTTATTGAAACCGGCGATTTTACAGCCACTCTGGCTTCGGCTTTTTTTGGCAAAAGCTGGTGTGGGGATGTTCTCAACACGAGTCTTTCAGCCAAGCTTATCAAAGAAAATCTGATACTTATAGCATACAATTTCCCTACCCCAAATGCCATATTTTTCTTCGCAGGTCTCTATGGACTAAAGAAAGCATCACCGAGTCGCAGCTTCACAAATATTCTTTTAGTATTGCTAATACTTTTCTTTGTATTTGCATTTAGATATACTGTGCCGGACAGATATGCGTTCTTTATACCTTTTTACTGCCTGGCCTCCATTTTCGTCGGTATCGGGATATACCATTTTCTAATACGGCGTCCTCACAAACTACATATTATTTTAATATTAGCGCTTACACTTTTACCTATACCAATTTATGAATCTGTACCAAAAATTGCCGAGCAGTTAAAGACCGATTTAGGGACAAAACGAACAATTCCATATCGCAACGAATACACCTATTTTCTACGTCCCTGCCAGAGCGGAAATAATGGCCCGGAACAATTCGCCAGGGAAGCTTTAGCCGGCGTTGAGAAAAATGCGATAATAATTGCAGACGCTACCACAGTTTATCCACTATGGTATATTCAAAAAATAAAAGGAATAAATACAAGTGCTAATATAGTTTCGAGGCATAAAAGTTACAAGAATCCGTTCTTATTTCCTACCGAGGATACTATCGATGATTTGTTGGCAGAAAAGTCCATCTATGTTGTATCACGCATAGCGGGTTATTGCCCACAATTTTTATTAGAGCGGTATGAGTTTGAGCAACATGGAGTTCTTTGGAGGGTGGTTGACTAACACAAAATCTATCAATCTTCCTTGTGAATTGCTCCCCTGATACCCTCCATCTTCAAGTAACCTTTTTTCCACACAAAAATGGCTGAAATTGCAAAAACAAAAATATGCACGATTGCAGCATACCTTGTTCTTATCTGGCTCATCAACAGGCCTATAGCAGCATAAATGCTGGCGAGCACATAAGAAATAGCGACGGTCTTTTTCAGAGGTATTCCTCTATCGAGCATCTGGTCGTAAATATGGCCACGGTCGGAAACAAATAAAGGCCTGTGATTAAGTAGTCTTCTTACCAATGCAACTGCGGTATCGAGGATGGGCAGGCCAAATACAACGATTGAAGCCATCCACCATCGCGAGGTTCGCTCTGCAAACAAAATCATCAACGCAGCTATTATAAAGCCCAAAAACATACTTCCCGCATCACCCATAAATATCTTGGCGGGATATCGATTGAAAGGCAAAAAGCCACAGACCCCCCCTAAAAGGCCAAGACAAATTATAATCCGCACAGGGTCACCAATTTCGCTGAATTCCCAGGTCGCCAGGTGTATTGATAGAAGTAGCATAGCAACAGTAATAACCACCGTCACACCTGCACAAAGTCCGTCCAGACCATCCAGTAGATTTAATGAATTTGTTGCGCCAAGGACAAAAAATATCACAATCAAAACCTGAAGGATTATTTCGAGATTATGGGGCAACGGCCAACCGAAAAAACTTGTAACCGCGCGAAGATTCGGCACGATTCCGACTGCCAGTAAAGCAAGCGCTGCAACAACTTGTCCAAGCATCTTCTTTGATGGTTTCAGGTCGAATATATCATCAGCGAGCCCTACAAAACATGCGATTACTCCGCCAGCCAGTATCCCAAGCAGCCATTTCAGAGCAGGGCTGAAAAGTTCTTCATTTCTCAAACAGCCGATACCTGCCAGTGCTCCGACTATTAAACCGATGAGTATGCCTACCCCGCCGAGATATGCTATGGGTTCTTTGTGTGTTTTGACCAGGTCATCCGGTCTGTCAACGATTCCGAATTTTATAGCAATTTTTTTGCACAGCCAGGTAGCTGCCAGCGCAAATGCGAAAGATGATACCAGTACCGGCCAGAACTGTACCACCCAGATAATCTGCCGTTTTGGTCCAATCAACTGGTCGAGTATCATTTTTTACTCCGATTTTTTGGAGGATTGTTGACCCAAACTTCGTCGTCGTAACGAAGCATAATTAAATTATTTTTGAAACCATCGAAACGGATATTCACTTCTTTCCCAAGCAGCTCCTGCAATATCCATTTGGGGAAGTTAGCCCCTGCTTTAATCGACAAAGGCACTCCACCGCCGAATCGCGGATTTATCTCGATGAATTTTATTTTGTCGTCGTGAATCAGAAACAATTGCAGTGTTATGACACCCGGTCCTGCGCCGAGCGCCTCGACCAACTTTGCAGACTCACTCATAATGCGTGGGTTCTTTACCACCTGTCCTTTACTTACCTCACCGGCTCTTACCTCAATGCGTTTTCTCGGAACGACACATCGGGCCCTCATATTAAAGTCAACATATACATCGCAGGTATGTTCGGCACCTTCGATGTACTCTTGACAAATTGGATTTGGTATTCTTTTCGCGAAGAGTAATAACTCTTTGCGATTTCCCACGATTGCGTTTCCTCTACTGGCATAGCCATCCCAGGGCTTTACAAAGCAAGGCCAACTGAGGTTCTTTTTCGAGAGTGCGGAATGGATACCCATAGTAACAGGAGTGTCAAACCCATTTTTCAGCAGAAATCGATATGTTTTCCTCTTGTCCTGACAAATATCGATTACATCGGGCACTGAGATAAGCACGCGACAGCCGAGCTTCGCAAATTTTGGTTTGTTTTGAGCCAGGAGTTTCAGGTCTAAATCAACGGTAGGAATAAGCAGTTTTACTTTGTTTGCTTTGACAATGGACAGCAACTGCTTGGTATAGCCGGCGTGTGTAGTCGGTTTTACCAAAAACCTTTTGTCACACAATTGCATGGCAGAGCTTAGCTCTGTCTTATCCGTGCCAAGAAATGAGGCGTTTATGTTCAATTGCCTTGCTGCCCGGCGAAAGCTGTTGAGCAAAGAAACCCGCCTGCCGATACAGGTGAACAAGACATTAAGGTTATTCCGAATTTTAATTTTTCGATTTTTGATTATCTATTAATTCCAGAATACTCAATTTCTTACTCTTTAAATCGTCAAATTTTGGACTAATTTTAATCAAAAATAGAGAAATTATCAATGTTTATTTCGTGATTTTGGTCAGCAACTAACGGCTGCAAACGTGAGTTTTTCGTTTTTTTGACCATTTAGAGATAAAGCGTATTACCGTACCTTAAGCTTGACAAAGGCTTCAGGAGTAGTAAACTAATTGCAAAAATCCTGTTAATGGGCAAAAGGACAGGTGCCGGCTTAGCGACTTTATGAAAGGCAAGAGATTTTAGCGTTTCTGGTCTTCCAACCGGCAATTGTAAAAAAACGAGATTTGATATGTATAAAACAACATCTGAAAGGGTTTTAATGCAGGTTCCAATACTGGATTTGAAGGCACAATATGCCACGTACAAGGACGAAGCTTTCCAGGCAATCAACGAGGTTTGCGAGAGTCAGTCGTTTGCTCTTGGTCCTGCTGCAGCGGAATTTGAAGAAAAAATCGCAGCGTATTGTGGCTGTAAATATGCAATCGGAGTCTCAAGCGGAACAGATGCACTGCTGGTCAGCTTAATGACGTTGGAGATAAAACCGGGTGACGAAGTTATAACCACCCCTTTTACCTTCTTCTCTACAGCAAGCTCAATCACCAGAATCGGCGCAAAACCGGTCTTTGTTGACATCGACCATGACTCTTACAACATTGACCCAAGCCGCATAGAAGAGAAGATAACCGAAAAAACAAAAGCGATTATTCCGGTGCATTTATTTGGGCAGGTCGCCCAAATGAAACCCATTGTGGAAATTGCCAGACGCCACAACCTTGCTATTATTGAAGATGCTGCGCAGGCGATTGGAGCGATGCAGGATGGAATTAAATGCGGCAATTTCGGTGATTTGGGGTGCTTTTCGTTTTACCCAAGCAAGAATCTTGGCGGCTTCGGTGATGGTGGTCTGGTAATAACTAATAGTGAGACACTTGCAGAAAAAGTGAAGATTTTACGCGACCATGGTCAGGCCCCGCGATATTTTTACAGAACGATTGGCGGCAACTTCCGCCTTGATAGCATCCAGGCCGCAATCCTGACCGTCAAACTCAAATACCTTGACGGATGGAATGAAAAGCGAAGGCAAAATGCTGCTCTCTACGATAGTGTGTTTACCGATTCGCTGGTTAAAGTGCCGAAGATCGACTCAAACAACGTCAGCATTTATCACCAATATACCGTCACTGTACTCGAAAGAGAGCAGTTGCAAAAGTTCCTGGCGGAAAATAAAATCGGTTCAGCAGTATTTTATCCAAAACCATTACACCTGCAGGATTGCTTTAGTGAGCTTGGCTATAAAGAGGGTGATTTTCCAATTACTGAACGGCTTTGCAAAGAAGTTTTATCGCTGCCGGTCTATCCTGAGCTGACTGCAAAGCAGATAGAATATGTTGCTAAGACGATTCTTAAATTTTATGGATTAGATTAGCAAATTCCGGAGAACAGAGTTGCTCAAACCAAGCGAAAATCCGTCTATCATTTGGCCCGAAGTGGAATCCATCCGTGATTTTACGGGTCTATGGTGGGTTGCTCACACCAAAAGTAGGAACGAAAAGGCTCTGGCACAAGATTTGATTCGCAAAAATATTAGTTACTTTCTCCCGATGACCTGGAGAGTCCGGCGTCAACGTGGCAGAACGCTGCGTTCGCTTTTGCCGCTATTTGGCGGATACTTGTTCTTTTGTGGCCAAGAGAATCAGCGGATTGAACTATTGCGAACAAATCGTGTAGCGAACCTAATCGAAGTCAAAGACC
>CAZOQJ010000101.1:0-8992 GCA_964581905.1 uncultured Pirellulales bacterium | reverse complement strand
ATTGCTTATGTTTTTCTTGTTATCTTTCTGTTTTTCTCCGGATACCTGACATTCAAGCAGGGTTTTTTCGAGATGCGGCAGGCGGATATGCGGGTGTTTTTTATGAATATGCCGTTACTATTTATCTTTATGGTGCCCTCGGCAACAATGCGCCTATGGGCCGAAGAACGGAGGTCCGGCTCCATTGAGCTGCTGTTTACTCTGCCGATTACCATAACACAGGCCGTTTTAGGGAAGTTCTTTGCAGCGTGGCTTTTCCTTACAATCGCATTGGCTTTGACTTTTCCGATGGTAATCACGGTTAGTTACCTCGGAGAGCCCGACATCGGCTTAATCATTACAGGCTACATAGGCTGTGTGTTAATGGCGGGAGGTTTTCTCGCTATAGGATGTTTCTTCTCAGCAGTCAGTAGGAACCAGGTTATAAGTTTTGTTTTGTCGGTGGTTGCCTGTGCAGTACTCGTTTTTGCCGGTATGCCGACAACACTGAGTTATCTTTCTTCTTTTTTACCGGCTGGCCTGGTCTCAGCAATTGAAAATATGAGTTTTCAAACACACTTCGAGTCTATCCAGGATGGACTGCTGCAGTTTAAGGACCTGTCTTATTTCGTGCTGCTGATTGTCGGATGGCTCGTTGCAGGCAGTATTGTTTTAGACCAAACCAAGGCCGGTTAATTTACCCCGCCGGAAATTGTACGACGAGGTATGTAAGGAGATTTATAAAAGTATGGCACAAAAGCAACAAAATTCTCACAGAGCCAGCAGAGTGATACGAGCGATTATAGCTGCGCTGCTTATTCTGGTAATTACTTTCAGTGCAATAAGCATCTGTCAAAACATCGGCAAACGCCTTAAGGTCGATGTCACCGACCAGAAGCTCTATACGCTTTCGGATGGGACAAAGGCAATTTTAGCCAGGCTTCATCAGCCAATAACAATGAAGCTATACTATGCAAAAACGGCTACACTGAAAGCGCCGGACCAGATTAAGTATTTCAACAATTATTACGAGTTCGTTAAAGCATTGCTTCAGGAATATGTAGCGGCGTCCAAAGGAATGGTTAAACTGCAAATTATCGACCCGAGGCCTTTTTCCGACAACGAAGTACAGGCAATGCGATACGGCCTGAACCGATACCCTATAACTCAGGAGGAGAACTTTTTCTTTGGCCTGGTACTACAAACGCCTTTTGGAGTTGAAAAGGTTATAAAATTCTTTTCACCGGACCGGCAAAATTTCGTCGAGTATGATATAAGTTACCTGATAGACACCGCAATCACACGCGAAAAAAAGAAAATCGGAATACTAAGCTCGCTTGCGGTAATGGGCGAAGACGTCAGCGATTATATGGCTCAGCTAAGGCGAATGCAGGGACAACCAACCCAGCCGCCCTGGACCTTCGTTCAGCATTTACGCAGAAAGTACGAAGTAACGCAGATTCCAACAGATGTTAATGATATAAATGATATTGATATCCTGCTGGTCATTCATCCCAAGGAGCTGCCGGAAAAAACCATCTTTGCAATAGACCAGTTTGTCCTTAAAGGCGGCAGAACAATTGTATGCGTTGACCCCCATTGCCTTAAGGATATCCCCAATCAAATGGCAAGGCAAATGGGGGCATCAGCTTCGCGGGGTTCGAATCTAAACGTACTGTTACGAACCTGGGGTCTTGAAATGTCGGAGAATACACTTGTCGGCGATAGAAATTTGATGCAGTCTGCACCTGTTGGTCCCAATGGCCGATTCGAAGATGTCATTACCTATCTCGGTCTCGGGCCCGGATGTTTTAACAACAACAATGTTATTACCGCTGAGCTTAACGAGGTACGATTCCTGTTCGCTGGTGCACTGAAGGAAATTGAAGACTCAAACGAGACAGAATCGGCGAATATTGAACAAACTGTGCTTCTCACGACAACCAATCAGGGCAATAGCATTACAGTAAGCGGCCCATACGAAATGATGCTCCTGGACCCACCGAAACTTAAAAGTAGATTCACTATGGGATTTGAGCCTGTGCCGTTGGCCTGCCTGGTTACGGGTCGTTTTAAGAGCAGCTTTCCTGACGGAATTGAAATCGAGGTTGAGCAAAAAACAGAAGACCCGAACGAAACCAAGAAAGTCAAAAAACAAATCAATGGTTTAACACAAGCAGAAACGGACTGTGCCGTGGTAGTGTTTGCGGATGTCGATTTTATAAGCGATGCATTGGCGTATCAGGATTTTTCTATCTTTGGAAAGGTCCCCCGTGGTGATAACAGCACTTTAATGCTCAATGCAATTGATGATTTAACCGGCTCGACCGATTTGATTTCCATCAGGTCACGAGGCAATTTTAAGCGACCGTTCACTGTTGTTGACGAAATTGAAAAACAGGCAGAGGCAGAAACCGCTCAGGAGGTTGCCAAACTAAACGTACAAATTGCCGGCTTCACAAAAGAATTACAATCTATCCTGTCCTCGACGGAAGCTGAAAAAGCAGATATCATCGGCAGTACCATCCTGCAAAAACAGCGGGATATCGAATTGAAAAAACACGAGGCAGAACGCCAGCTAAATGAAATAAAATTGAAAAGACGAGAACGAACCGAACATTTAAGCAATGTTCTTCGCAATTTTAATATGCTGACGGCTCCAGCCGTTATCCTAATAATTGCTATAATCCTTGGCATCCGACGAAGTGCAAGAAAAAGACATTATATCAGTCACGCAAGCGATGCCTAAGTGAAAGTACGAAGCACGAAATTCGAATTTCGAATTTAAATCATAAAATGGGAGTTTTATAGATGAGTGACAAAAAACTTGCAATACTTGCTGCTGTTGCCGTTGTTATGGTGCTCCTGGCCGTAACTATACCACACATCTCTGGTGAGTCAGTAAAGCCGGAAACACCCGGCTATCTGATGCCGGGGCTTAATACGGCTCGCATCGGCAGTATCGTTATTGGGAAAGGCGATAATATTGTAACCTTAAAGCGAATAGCAGGTCGCTTCGTTGTTGCAAACAAGGACAATTATCCCGCAAAGGTTAGTGAAATAAACAATTTGCTCTCAAAGTGCCAGGAAATCCGCTGGTCGCAATTTATTACCGACGACCCGGCTAATCACGAAGACCTTTGGGTAACAGAGGAAAACGCCCTAAATGTCGTCAAATTTTTGACGCCGGAGCCAAACTCAACCATTCTGGCTGGGGTCGTCGTGGGAAAAACAAAAGAGACAGGAGCCGGTACCTATGTAAGGCTGCTTTCAAGCGACAAGAAATCGAGCGATAAGGTGTACCTTACAGAAAGTACGCCGCGGCTCAACAATCAGGTGATGAATTATATCGAACAAACCCTATCCTCAATCAAGCGCGAGGATATCGAATCGGTAACAGTAAGCTCACCAGGTGGCGAATATACACTAAAAGTCAAAGATGATAGCAAAGACATACTGCTGGAAAACCCTCCACAGGGCAAGAAGTTAAAAATCAGCGAGAGCCGGAGTGTCTTCAATGCTTTGGCGAGTTTGAGACTCGAAGATGTCAGCAAAAAAACACCCGGCCTGCTATTTGACAGAAAATATGTGTGTCAGCTGAAAAACTCGGCAGTTTACACCATAGAAATTGCACAAAAGGATGATAAAACGTATGCAATCTGCCAGGCCGACTTCACAGAAAGAGTTGAAAAACCAAAACAGGATGAGTCACAAGAGCAGTTGAAGGAAAAAGAAGCAAAACTGCTTGCCTGGGACAATGCGAAAGAATTTTCTCTGAAACATCAGGGATGGATTTACCAAATTGCCGACTGGAAAGCAAAGAATCTGACAAAGCAGCTTCCGGACTTGCTTGAGGATGAGCCAAAACCGCAGGAACCCAATGAAATAAAAGCTGAAGAGCCTAACACGATAAACATCGAACAGTAAAATACTCAAATAAAAACCACCGCAACTCAGAAGTTTTCCAGTATAGCCGCCGTATGGATTGCAACCAGCATCAGGTAGTCCAAATCACTAAGACTATAGCACTGCTGGTTCATAGCATTATCGACATACACTACACCAAAACAGCCCGTGGCATCGATGATAGGTGCTATCATCGCAGAGCGAATTTCGTCCTGGTTTGTTTGAGTAGTAACTTGCGGAAAAAGTAAAAACTGACCTTTTTCAACCGCCTGAGTAATTCTTTCACCAAGCTTTATCTGCCTCAGCTCAACTTCTTTGCCGTCACTTCTTCTGCCGGCATGATAGGTCAATGCCCCTTCCGTCTCGTCCCTTAAAGCGCACCAGCTATGGAATGCTGCAAACTGATTTAATGTAGTATTCAATATAACATTGAGCAGCTCTTCAGGGTTGTTGGCTTTGCAAATTGCCTCGGTGGCCTGTAAAAAATCGTTTGCCCTTCGAGCCGGCAGTTTAATATCGGGGGCGTGTTCGACATCCGCTTTTCTTACTATAATCTGCGGCTGGCGAACAGTGGTGATAAGCGTATCTTCCATATGGATGTCCATGTCTGCTTTGGCACTGTCTTTGAGGTCAATTTCCATGGTAAAATTTGCGATTTTCAGAACGTCCCCTGTTTTAATTTCAACCTTGCGGATTTGCTTATCGTTTAGATACGTCTTGTTCGCTGAATCGAGGTCCTCGACTATCCATTTACCATCCTGCGTTGTAAAAATTACAGCATGCTGCCTTGATACCGCTCTGTCAGGCAGAAAAACCTGGCTGTCCGCACCTCTGCCGATATAAACAGGGCCTGCAGTGAACCGGAGCTCACTAACTTTTCGGCCGTCTTGTTTTACCACCAAACGCATAGCTTCCCTACCCTGAATACTGCCTGTTGTGCTTTATACCTATTATCTAAGATTTATCATATCTTGTCAAACAAACGATTTTAGAATGTTGAGGTTTTTGCCGCTGAAAAATAGAGTCATGCCCAACTGCTAAGGAAATTTGGGAACAAGAATCCCACGAGATTGAAAATACATAAATAGTATCAAGAGCCCCATTGCGACCATGCAAAGAACTATCATCGTTATCTTCCGCAATTTGCTATGAAGGGCTTGAAAAATTAAAAACAATGGCAGACCGACTATTAAAAATACAGGTACAAACATCGCAATCATAAACAGATAAAACAACCTGCCAATTATGGACGTTCTTTTGTCGTACCAGACTTTCCGCCACATTGTAAAAAAAATGCCATAGTTAAACCAAATATTTACATATCCCATATATGGCGTAAGTGGATTGATAGCCTGGCTAGAGTGACAATTGTGACAATAATACTGCAACGGGTGGCAGGCAGTTAAGCAGTTCGGACAAAGCGGCCACGCATCATCAGGAATAAAGTCATTATCAGATTTATCAATCTGCTTGCACTCCTTTGCAGGTAAATTATCACGTTCTTTCTCGCTCATACCGGAATCAATTATACAAAATTCACGTTAAGTCTTCAATAGTTATTACTTTTCCCGCGCCGACGTTTATGTAATTACCGCCGAAATGCTTTTCGAATAAGGCCCTCGCCTTTTCGCCGGTGCAATGACTGGGACCCACATTTTGCACGCCCATTTGCTTAAAAGTTGAAATTATTTTTTCAATTTTACCTTTTGTCATCCATTCCAGATGGAATCCGCCCATTACCACCTGCGGTGCAGGCAAAAGAATATCATCCTTCATTATACTCTTTGCTGTATCTACAATTTTCACAATACCCGGATGCGCACAGCCGGTTATTATTACCAGGCCCTTACTTGTTCGGATTATTAAAGACTGCTCTTTTATCCATCCTCTAACCTGGCCGGTAGAATAAACATCTTCACAAATCTTCAATGGTTGTTCGACATCCACTATCTTTGCTCCATGGCCTTCCACATTATCTTTGAACTTCTGTGGAAATGATTCCGGTAGATACACCGTAACATTAGAATTCTTCTGAAGAAAACTGTTTAATCCACCGGTATGGTCGCTGTGAATATGAGAGAGAACAACTATTTCTATTGTTTTCGGCTCTATTGCCAATTTTTCCATATTACTAATTAAAGACCCATCCGGGCCGGTATCGAAGAGTATGCTTTTTTCGATACCGGTCACAAGGCACGAAAATCCCCAGTTTGTCTTCAGACCTTGCTTATAAGGATTATTGTCGTAAATAATGGTAATGGTCATATTGTATATCATATAGCCTCTTACGCTTCGCTTCACGAGATATAATAATTATAATCGATAAAACCCAATAATAGAGTAACTTGTGGAATGAAAAATAAAATTGCCGTAATTTCCTTGACATTTTTCATCTGATTAGATAAACTACATTTTTCAAGAATGAGTGTGAGAAAGCTGTTGTTTGTCTCAATTAAGCTTTTCAATATAAAAACGGATTTTGCAAATCGGCTGTTACTTTTTGAACGGCTGAAATCTTTTTAGTTGGATGGGGCGTGGGTTCTGATTTATCAGGCCTACGCCTTTTTTATTAGCATTGTCTTGTTCTTTGAGTATAATTATGCCTTTGTTCTATGGTTTGCGAACCATCACAAAGGATAATTAGATGGCAAAGAGCAAAATTACTATAGTCGGAGCCGGCAACGTCGGCGCAACAACCGCACACATCGCCGCCACAAGACAGTTCGGCGATATCGTTTTAATCGATATCGTCAAGGGCCTGGCAGAGGGAAAGGCCCTTGACATCACTGAATCTGCTCCCTTGCAGCTCTTCGATTCCAACATCATCGGCACTACCGACTGGCAAAAGACCGCAGACAGCAATCTCGTCATCGTAACAAGCGGCCTGCCGCGTAAGCCGGGTATGAGCCGCGATGACCTGCTTGCAAAGAATGTTCAAATCGTCAAAGATGTCAGCCAAAAAATCGCAAGATACTCTCCCGACAGTATTGTCATTGTCGTTTGCAACCCGCTCGATGCAATGGTTTACACCGCCGCCAAAATTACCGGCTTTGCCAAAAACAGGGTTATGGGAATGGCCGGCGCTTTGGACTCTGCCAGATTCAGCTACTTTCTCGCAACAGAGCTTAGTGTAAGTGCAAAGGATATAAAGTGCATCTTAATGGGCGGCCATGGTGATGATATGGTACCTTTGCCACGCTTCACTACCGTTAGCGAAAAACCAATAACAAAGCTGCTTGACGAAGCTAAAATCGCTGAGCTAATTGAAAGGACCCGCAAAGGCGGCATCGAGCTCGTAAATCTGCTCGGCTATAGCGCATATTACGCCCCCGCCGCCGGGGTGGCCAAAATGGCTGAGGCAATTCTGAAAAATACGAATGAGCTTATTTGCTGCTGTGCTTATTGTGATAGCGAATATAACGCCGGCGGATTTTTTGTTGGCGTCCCCGCCGTTCTCGGCAAAAACGGCATCGAGAAAATCGTTGAGCTTGACTTGAACGATTCGGAATTAGCCCAGTTCCAAAAATCCCTCGACCACCTAAAACAGCTCACCTCGCAAGTTGACACCCTTTTATAACCTACATTTCCTAATTAACCACAGATTTCACTGTTTTTTTACTTCTTTGCGCCTTTGTGTCTTCGTGGCTAACAATTCAGATTTACAGATTAAAAACCGCTAAAGATTTCTTGATTTTTAACGAATAATAATATATATACCAATGTTTCATAAGTGCGCTCTTAAATATCAGGGATTGATATGGAATTAATCAAGAAAATCAAGCAGACCGAGGCCCAGGCCCAGCAGCTCATCGACCAGGCCAAAGCCGACGCCGCCAAATCGGCTGAAAAAGGTCAAAAGCACCGTCAGCAGCTCACAGAACAAGCCGCCCAACAAAGGAAAAAAGAAATTGAAGCCGCCATTGCCGAAGCTAAATCACATGCTGAGGCCGAAGTGCAAAAGCTAAAAGCCCACGCCGAAAAACAGCAGCAGCAGCTTCGAGACAAGACCGCCGGTAAAACAGACGCTGCCGTGCAAAAAGTAATGGACTACTTAAAAGGGTAACTATGGCCATTGTTCAGATGGCAAAAGTTATGATTGTGAGCCATCGCTCGCAGGCCTCCGAGTTACTTGAAGCCCTGCAGGCAGAAGGTATTTGCCAGTTCCTAAACGCAGAACAGGCGATGGTCACCAAAGATATGCCTGAGCTTACTACCGCCGCAGAAAGGCCGAAGGATATCGAAGGGCTCCTTAATCGCCTTCAAAAGTCTATTCTCTCTCTTAAAAATTACACCCAAGCCCAAAAAGGCCTTGCCAGTGTTTTTTCACCAAGAACAGTCATTGACAATCAATCATACAACGAGGTTGTTCGTCAAAGCGAACAAATCCAAAAGATTATCGACCAGGCCGAGCAGACAGAAACAGCAATAGAAAAGGCAAAAACCGAAATTGAAAATCTCAATACCACTTTACAGATGCTCGAACCCTGGCAAGCTCTTAAAACTCCGGTAGAAGAGATTGTACCTTCGAAAAATACAAACTGCCTTGCCGGCCTGCTTCCGGTCCAGCACTACGAATACGCTCTCACTGGTCTAAGTGAGCTTGCCGCTGCTGTACAACAAATAGGCACTACTGCTAATAAACACGCCTGTCTTATAGTCTGCCTGAAAGACCAAACTGACGAAGTCCAGAAGCTCCTCCGCTCAGCCGAGTTTGAACAGGTTGCCTTCGAACCAATGACAGGAACGGTAGCAGATTTAATAAAGCAGCATGCCGACAAATTGCACTACGCCGAGGACCAATTGCAGACACACTACAAGCATGCTGCCTTAATCTCTGAAAATTTGCTCAAGCTGCAGATTCTATACGACCACTATCAAAATCTCTTAAACAGAGAGCAGGCCAAAGATACTGCACCAGCCACTGAGCATACTGTTATTCTGGAGGGCTGGGTCAAAAAGCACAACTACAAACGTCTTAAAAAGATTGTATCAGGTTTTGAGGCGTCCAGCTTAACAAATATCGAGCCCGCCGAAGATGAAGAAATACCCGTCGAAATTGAGAACAAGAGCATCATTAAGCCATTCGAGGTAATAACCCGTCTTTACG
>CAZOQJ010000100.1:0-9125 GCA_964581905.1 uncultured Pirellulales bacterium | reverse complement strand
TTATCCCGAGCAGACGTATTTTCAGGCCATCATCAAGTTCGAGTTCGGTAGGAGAGATAACTTTTTTTACACAATGGTAGTCCTGCCTTTTTTTGCTGTCGCCATTGATTTTAGAACCAAAATGCAGTTTTCGCGGGTCAATTTTCTTGTCGAATTTTACGGGGTCCTTAAAAATATATGGCAATTTTTTTATTTCTTCCTTCCAGTCGATTTCATCTTCCCTGTTCTGCGCGAGTTCAAAATTAAACTTATCAAAGAAACCCCTGTTCTTCAAACCGAGTTTTTCTTTCATGGTGGATATATAATCGGGGTTTATCTCATATCCCATCGAATTTCTTTCAAGATTCTTTGCTGCCAAGGTAGTTGTTCCGCTGCCTAAGAACGGGTCAAGAATAGTATCATTAACAAAGCTGAACATTTTAATAAGACGACGAGGAATCTCTTCCGGAAACATTGCCAGATGACCATTTTGTTTTTCGCCGGGTATATTCCAATGGCCGGTGAAATATTGATTCCATTCTTCTATGGTAAGCTTTGATTTGTCCTTGATGTTTTTCGGCACGTTTTTGCTGGTGCCGGGTTTTTTGAAAATCAAAATGAATTCATAATCAATCTTGATAATGCCGTTTCGCGGACGTGGAAACGAGCCCATTATCGTCGCCCCGCCGGTAGTGTTGCAGGTGGTAACTTTCTGCCAGATAATAGCGCCCATATAGTCGAAGCCAGCGGTTTCACAAAACTTTATGATTTCAGTTCTTATGGGAATTACTTTGTATCTTCCGTAATAAACAGAGCGTGCGAACTGGTCGCCAATATTTATACACAAACGACAGCCGTCTTCGAGGGCTCTATAGCATTCGTTCCATACAAGATTAAGATTATTTATATAATCCTCATAAGTATCATCAAAACCTATCTGGCTGCCGTTGCCGTAATCCTTTAGCTGCCAGTAAGGCGGAGATGTAATAACAAGCTGAACAGACTGAGCAGCCAGTTCGGTCATTTTTCTCGAATCACCGATTATGACTTTATGGTTTGTCATTTTTCAGCTCATTAGTTTTTTGAGCAGTGCTCGCTGGAAGTGCAGGCGGTTCTCGGACTGGTCGAGGATAATCGAATTGGCTGATTCGGCAACTTCGTCAGTGAATTCCAGGCCACGATGACCAGGCAGACAGTGCATAATCTTTGCATCAGGCGCCAGCTTGACCAAATCAGCATTGACCTGAAAACCAACAAAATCCTTAATACGTTTTTGCTTTTCCTCCTCCTGGCCCATGCTTATCCAGGTATCAGTATAAATAATATCAGCACCATCAACAGCGGCCCTGGGGTCGTTGGTTTGCTGGACGCTGTCGGCGGATGTCTTGTTTGCCTTATCGATTGTTTCGGCGTCAAGCTCATAGCCGGCCGGCGTTGCAACAGCCATTTTCATGCCCAGCTTGCTACAAGCAAGCGACAGCGAGCGGGCCACGTTATTGCCGTCACCGACGAAAGCAATTTTCAGCCCTTCCAATCGCCCGCAATGTTCCTGAATTGTCAGCATATCACCCATTGCCTGGCAGGGATGCGACCAGTCCGTAAGTGCGTTTATGACCGGCACCGTTGCAAATTTGGCTACCTCAGTAACAGTTCCGTGCTCGAATGTTCGTGCCATTATGCCGTCAACATATCGGCTGAGCACCCTTGCCATATCTTTGACCGGCTCACGCTTGCCGATGCCGCCGATATCTTCTGGCTTGACGTAGATGGCACTGCCGCCGAGGTCTGTCATGGCAACATGAAAGCTGATTCGCGTTCGCAGACTTGGCTTTTCGAAAAGCATAGCAAGGACTTTTCCGGTAAGGCATAAATCGTTGCCGCCGAGACGATATAGACTCTTTAGTCCGGCACTTAGCCGAAGCAGCTCTTTAAGCTGCTCTGTGGAACAATCATATATGGAAAGAAAATTTTTCATTCCCGACTCCGTTCAACTTCGCCGTGGCGAGTGCTCTCGCTCAAAACACCATCAAGGATGTCTATGGCCTGGTCGAGCTGGCTTTTATTTACAATCATCGGCGGCATAAATCGCAGAACGGTGCCCTGAGTACAGTTTATGCGCAGGCCTTTCTCAAGGCATTTATCAACTATTTCAGTGCCCGAACTATTTAATTGCATCCCTATCATCAAGCCGATACCGCGGACGCTGTCTATAATATGATGTTTTTGCTTTAGCTGCCGTAGCTTATCCATAGTATATTGGCCAAGCTGGTTGGCGTTTTCCAGCAGATTTTCTTCTTCTATCGCTTCAATAACCGCAATACCAGCAGCACACACCAGAGCATTGCCTCCGAAGGTCGAAGCGTGTTTGCCGGGTACAAGCGACGCCGCGACTTCTTCTTTGGCCATCATGGCCCCTATTGCAACGCCGCCGCCGAGGGCCTTTGCCATTGTCATAATATCCGGCTCAATATCGAAGTGTTGGTAAGCGAACCATTTGCCGGTTCTTCCCATCCCCGTCTGGACTTCGTCGAAAATCACAAGTGCTCCATTCTCGTCGCAGAGTTGGCGTATCGCCTGCAAGTATTCTTTCGTGGCCAGATTGATTCCACCCTCACCCTGAATCGGCTCGACCATCACCGCCGCGACTTCGTCGCTAAAAGTCGCTTTCATCGCATTAACATCATTGAACGGCACGTAGCTAAAGCCCGGCAATAACGGCAACAAGCCCTCATGATGTTTCGACTGGGCTGTTGCAGTCAGTGTTGCGAAGGTGCGGCCGTGAAAACCACCCTTGGCCGTAATAAACTTGTATTTGCCTACTGCTGTATGCAGACGTGCCAGTTTCAGCGCTGCTTCGTTTGCCTCTGCGCCGCTGTTACAGAAAAAGCACTTGCCGCCGAACGCCCGTTCGCTTAAGAGCTTTGCGAGTTTGCCCTGCGGCTCAGAGTAGAAAGTATTATCAATGTGCAAAAGCTCGCCTGCCTGCTTTCGGAGCGCCTCGACAACCTTCGGATGGCAGTGTCCTATTGCACTGACGGCCCAGCCGGGAAACATATCTAAAATTTTATTACCGTCTGCGTCAAAACAGTAGCAGCCCTCGCCTTTAACAATCACACGCGGCAGACGCGGATAATTGGCGATAACATATTTATCAAACAGTTCGATTATTTCATCAGTAGTCATAATTCTTTTCCTTCAAAGTGCCTAAAGTGTAGAGTGCCTAAAGTGCCTAAAATTCAGTAAGCTCTGTTCTTACAACTTTAGTTCACTTTAGACACTTTAGCTCATTTTAGTCACTTTTTTATTATTTCTGTTCCTATTCCTTCATCGGTATAGATTTCTAACAGCAAAGAATGCGGTATTCGGCCGTCGATAATATGCGCCTTTTTGACGCCGCCGTCCAGCGCTGTCAGACAGGCCTCAGCCTTAGGGAACATTGCATCAGTTATAACGCCGGATTTAATCATCTTTTTAATCTGCGACTCATCCAGACTTGATATCGTGCTTTTTGGGTCATTGATGTCAGACAGTATCCCGTGGGTATCGCTTACAACAACAAGCTTTTCAGCCCCGACTTCTGCGGCAACCTTACCGGCTACGCTGTCTGCATTGATATTTAGCTTGCCGCCTGCCTTATCTCTGGCTATCGATGCAATCACCGGCGTGGTCCCGTCGGCACAGAGAGTCTTTAACAGCTCGGCGTTTACACTGGTTATGCTGCCGACCAGACCAAGGTCAATTTTTCTGCCATTTTCACCGGCCAGTCTTAGGGTTTCTGCAAACAACACACAACTGCTGAGTGAGTGCAGTCCCATCGGCTTACAGCTTAATTTGGTGAGGGACTCGCAAATGGGCGTATTGATTTTGTTCACAAGCGTATGCTCTGCTATGGTCAGGGTCCTCTCATCGGTATATCGGCGGCCCTGTATCCAGACCGGCTCAAGTCCTGCCTCGTTCATCGCCTTTGTGATGGCCTTTCCGCCGCCATGCACGATGATAGGCAGCATACCTACCGTGGACATAAAGGCGATATCGGTAAGGAGCTTCTTTTGCAGACAGATATCGTTGAGAACGCTTCCGCCAAGCTTGACGACCACGATTCGGCCGCGAAACCAGCGGATATATTCCATCGCCTCAATCAACGCAGCAGCTTTTGCGATAGCTTCTTGCACCTGTCTAATTTCCTACAAAAAACAATAAAGTGAATGAATAAATGTATTATTTGTTCTGCGAGCCGTCAAGCCATATTTGCCCCGTTAGAAAAATAGCTCGGTGCCGTAGAAGTGTTTGTTGAGCAATGGGCAGGGGCGGATTTGAACCGCCGACACACGGATTTTCAGTCCGTTGCTCTACCAACTGAGCTACCTGCCCGTGCAATTCCAGGTTTTTTGATACTAACAACCTCGTACATGTGCGTCAAGTCCTTAGGTCGCAAAAAATGGGATGTCTAAACTTTTTGGCAAGGCAGATTATTCGGCAATGAAAATCAGGTAAAGGCCGCCTAAAAGTACCAGTATTCCACAGATTCTCTTAAGAACTACCGCACCTTTTGATTTCTCATTCCAGTTCATATAGCGCTGAACAATTTCGGTGCAAGTTCCTGCAAAGATGATAACCGAACAGTGGCCAAGACCATAAACTAAAAGCAAAAATGCTCCATAAAACATGTTCGTTGAAGCCAGCTTAAAGGTAACGCCCAGCATTGGTGCCATGTAGGCAAAGGTGCAAGGGCCGATGGCGACGCCGAATACAAGGCCGAGAATAAAAGCCGCAAGCATACCTTTGCGTTTCATACTAACCCGGCCTGGGCCGCTAAACGGAATAGGGATGACATCCAAAAGTGTCAAACCTACCACAAAAAATATTACAGCGACAAAGTAGTTTCCAAATCTGCCGACATCACCTAACATCCTGCCGGCAGCGGCGGTGATAATTCCAATAGCAGCAATAGTGATTAAAATACCCACCGCAAAAAGGGCTGATATAACAAAGGCGCGCTTGGTGGACGTCCTTCCCTGCTGGTCAATAAAGCCGACTATAAGAGGAATGCTTGCCAGGTGACATGGACTTAATAAAATGCTGAGGACGCCCCAAATAAAAGCGGCACCGACAGCTAAAAAAGAAGCGTCTTCAACGGCACGAGTCAGTACGGTAAATAATTGCTGAATCATTTGGTTTTTGTAAGTTCCACACCAAGCTCTTTCCACTTGGCGAGGATGTCTTCCATAGGGATAAATCCTTCATGACGGAATAGTTCCTGGCCTGAAGCATCATAGAAAATCTGCGTGGGAATAACTTTTATCCCGTACCTCCGAACTTCATCAGGATTTTCCCATACATCAATAACTTCGATTTTCAGCCGACCAGCGTATTCTTTCTTTAATTCCTCCAAGACAGGAACCATCATCTTGCAGGGGATACATTTGTCGGCTCCAAGGTCAACAAGACACGGCAAATTTTTTAAACTTCGCGGTTCGGCTTTGCTTATTTGTTGTTGGCTAACATCTATCGCAGTCTGTGTATTGTTTGAGGATGAATTGGTGCTCTTGATATGCTTATAAACAATTATCCCACAGACAGCAACAATCAAAACGGCAACTATAAAAATTTTGGTCACTTTTCCTGCCATACAATTTGCAACCTCACCTTCTGATTTACTCGGGCCTATTCGAGCATCTTTTTAATTTCATCCGCTGACGGCACTTTTCCGACTATTTTGACCTTGCCATCCACAGCCAGAGCCGGCGTAACCATCACACCAAACTTCATTATGTCATTAATCTCTGTCACCTTCTCTATCTCATAATCGACACCGGCTTGTTTTGCTGCGGCTTCTGCATTTTCTGCCAGCTTTTTGCATTTAGGACAGCCCGTACCAAGAATTTGTAATTTTATCATAATAGACCTCTCAATTTATCCCCAAATTGCGCCGAAAAATAATCCAACAATCGTGGACATTAAGACAACCAATACAACGAAAACAAACGTCTTTTGATTTCCTATTACTTTTCGAATGACCAAGATATTCGGCAGTGAAAGGGCAGGGCCGGCAAGCAATAGTGCCATTACCGGACCTTTGTGCATACCGAGCTTCATCAAGGCCTGTGTGATTGGAATCTCAGTAAGCGTAGCGAAATACCAAAATGCTCCTATGACACTGGCTACGAGATTACTGCGTAAGCTATTGTCCCCGACCCATTGTGCCACTTGTTTTTCCGGCAGCAAGACACTAATAAAACCAACCACAAAAACGCCGCCAAATAACAACGGCACGAGCAGCTTTGCAAAATCCCAGGTATTATGCATCCACTGGCGAAGCTCGCCCCGCTCGAACCATCGCCAGGCCATCAACACCACCAGCAGCCCCATCGACCCTGCCAGATACCAGCGGATATGATAAATGGCGATTACCCAAGTTTGCTGTTCACTTAAATTGCGGATATCTGTTTTGGGTAAGACAATTTTATCTCCGGTCTTACCTGACTCATAATACTCCTCAAGCTGGAAACGAATCGCATCGGCTGTTTCGTGAATGACAACGGCCTTGAACTGACCACCATCATTTGTTTTGACTACGACATTACCAGGATTAAACCAGTCGCTAAAAACGAGAAACAGAATCATACAGGCAATAAACAGTGCCGTCTTTGCAATGTGCCGTTTCGGCTTTTCCGGCTCCGGCATCTGAAGAGCAGCTTTTGCTTTCTCGCATTCGCCTTTGCGAAACACCACAGCCATCAGCAGGCCGATGACTATTGAAAAAACAACAGCGCCTATCACGCGCCCAGCTCCTATGGAAAAGCCGAGAACTCTTGCGCTTAAGAAAATGGCAAGAACATTTATAGCAGGGCCTGAATACAAAAAGGCGGTAGCAGGACCCAAACCTGCGCCGAGCTGATAAATACCTGCGAACATCGGCAGGACACTGCATGAGCATACTGCCAACACACAACCGGCTACAGATGCCACAGCATAAGCAAGAACAGGGTTGGCACTTGGGCCAAGATACCGCATTACTGAGCTTTGAGACAGGAAAGTAATGATTGCACCGGCAATAAATAAAGCCGGCACCACGCAGGCCAACGTATGATTGCGTGCGTACCACTGAAGCAGCCGAAATGCCTCCTGTATCGCTGTCTGAATTTTAGGATTGCCCAGCGGCAAGGCATAGGCCACAACAAAAATGGCAGCCATCGCCCCAAATATTTTCAATTCTCGCTTCATAAATTTTATTCCGTCAAGAATTCATATTGAGATTTTAAACTATAGGGCTTTTAGTAACTTTTCATTCTCTTTTACCTGCTGTTTCAAAACGTGCTTCATACAGGAAAAGAAATCGAGAATACAGGGGCATTTGAGCTTGTAGATAACCTTGAGTCCTTCTTTGCGATACTCCAGGACTCCCGCTCTGACCATTACTGAAAGATGGCGGGAGACATTTGACTGCTCTGAGCCGATGTTCTCTGCGATATCGCAGACACACTGCTCGCCACCTTTGAGAAAATCAATAATCGCAATCCGCAAAGGATGGGCTATCGCCTTTGCCACTTCCGCCTGCTTCTCAAATAATAATTGCTTCTTAAAATCTGACATTTTTTACCTTCCCAAACTAAATAACTATATGATTATATACTCATATAGTCATACAAAGTTCTAAAAAATCAAGCATTTTTTGGAAAATTTAAGAAAAAATTTGCGGTTAACTCAGTATTTTTTTCTGAATCTTGCGGCGGGGATGTTCAGGAGCTTGCGGTACTTGGCGATAGTTCGTCTGGCCAGATTTTCGATACCGGCCTCGGCCAATTTGTCCCGTATCTTGTCATCACTTAAGGGCTTGGATTTATCTTCGGCATCAATAATCTGCTGCAATTTGGCCCTTATAGCTGCCCAGCTTAGTCCTTCTCCTCTGACATCTTCGGTGCCGCCGCTAAAGAATTTCCTAAGCGGCAATATTCCCCATGAGCACTGTACGTACTTATCGGCAACGGCGCGGGAGACGGTGGCCAGATGCACGCCCACATCGCCTGCAACTTTCGACATCGGCAGGGGGCGGAGATAAAGTTGGCCCTTGTCGAAAAAATCCCTCTGATATTTAACCACTGCCTTGGTTACTTTCAGCAGCGTATTTTTTCGCTGCTCTATCGCGTCTATAATCCATCGGGCAGAAAGGATGTTGTCCTGCAAAAACTTTCTTGCTTTTTCAGCGACCGCTGTATCTTTTGACATTTTTGTGTAGTAGTCACTTATTCTCAAATGCGGCACACTGGAATCAGCCAGGCGTATGGAATAGCCGCTGCCGTCTCCTAACAGCTCTATAATCACATCAGCAGCGATAGGATGGTTTCGGTCCTGACTAACCTGCAGGCCCGGCGAGGTGTCAAACTTGCTCATACGCGCAATGGCCCGATTGATTGAGTCAATGTCACAGTTCATCTTTTTGGCAATATCCGGCAAACGGTTCTCAAGCAGCTCATCCATATGTTCGGAAACCAGCTTCGCTTCAAAACTCATATCTTTGCCGCTTTGGGCCATCTGGATGAGCAGGCATTCCTTAAGGTCCCGTGCGCCGATACCGGTCGGCTCTAATTTTTGCACCAGTTCCAGCGCCTGCTTCAAATCGTCGAGTGTGAAATCGTTTTTGTCTTTGTTGTGCAACTGCTCCAATCTTACAGAGAGATACCCTCTGTCATTAATATAATCAATAATCACTTCGCCTGCTCTTTTTACCGGCTCAGAGGCATCGACCATACGCCACTGCTCCGAGAGAGATTCGTGCAACGACTGTGGGAGCGCTTCTGTATTTTTTAACGCTTCCAGCTTCTTGTCCGGCTGGTTATCCCGAATACGGGGGCGGAAGGTTCCTGCCTGCTGCATATAGTCATTAAAATCATCACCGATACTATCAAGCCGTCGGAAGTCTTCGACCTTGTTGTTGTCCGTATCGATAATTAAATCTTTTTTGTCTATATCATCCTCTGGCTGCTCGTCGACCGGCTCGGCTTCCTCAGGATTTGACGGCTCGGCCATTTCCAAAACAGGATTGCTGTTCAGCTCCTGCTCAATTCTTTCCTGCAGGGCAAGAATGGGAAGCTGGAGAATCTCCATCGATTGAATCATATGTGGAGCGAGCTTCATCCGCTGCTCCA
>CAZOQJ010000099.1:0-9194 GCA_964581905.1 uncultured Pirellulales bacterium | reverse complement strand
CCCTGCTCAATGCCTCAAGACCCAGAGAGCCGACTCCACAGAATAAATCAGCTACTATTTTTCCATTCGGCAAATCATACTTATAAAGTACACTGAAAAGTGACTCTTTGACCCTGTCGGTAATAGGCCGAGATACGTCCGTCTCAGGGCTAATTAGCTTCATTCCTCGTTTTGTACCTGCTATGATTCGCATCTTATAGTAATATACACTACTCTGTTTTCATCGAGAAGTTTTATTATCTCTTTAACGAGATGTTATTTCCCATTAGAACAATAATCAAAACAAATATTGCAAGCAAGTCTCAAAAAACTATAATTTGTTAGCCAACTTAGCATTAGAATTAATCGGAAAACATATTTGGTACTGAAATGGTAATCAAAAAATGTAAAGCAACCACCAGAAAAAAGACTCATTGCAGAAAACCCGCTATGAGCAATTCAGACTATTGCTATATTCATAGTTTTGGTCACCTCAAGAGAGTTCCATGGTGGAAAAATTTTACAGTCCATTTAACTGTTCCAATTGTCTTGTCAATTGTTACAATTGTATTACCTCTCATTCTCTTCTACTCTGGACCAACTAAGAAGAACCAACAGGAAATACTAGACCTGCTTCAACAAATGCGGGCCATTGACATGACCCAGTCTGAGGAACTTCTGAGGAAGTATCCTTTAGGTTACGTCCTCTTTGGCAATGAGCATGGCGAAGAGATTATTACCCTGAGCAAAAGACATATGGAAGAGATAATTGAAGTGGACTGGGCCAACACAAGACTTGAATTGGCAGAAGACCATGTTACTATCAGGTTTCCACCTTTCCTTTACAAGAAATTTCGTTCTCATATTCATGTTGATCGCATCGTCATTCCCAGGAATGTTGGGAGAACGTTTTGCCCAATGGCATTTCCTGATGTGGAGATAATAGTTGAATTGTTAGTTGATAATGGCAAAGACGTCATATGTGCCTTGGGGTTTAGAAAACCGAAGGGAGGCTAACCTTTTGCAGTTGAACCTCTGCTCGTGGTTTGTCGTTCCTACAGCAGGAAATCACTTATATTGACGGCACGGGCGCGAAATTCATCCGCAGGTAGTGTTACGGTCTGCCATTTTGGGCTAAGCAGCTTCATTCCTCGTTTTGTACCTGCTATGATTCGCATCCTGAATAAGTGGACATGTTTCTACTGCTCGGCTTGCTTGAGCTTTTCATAAAATTGCTGCATCACATAAAAGGCCTTTTTCTTTTCGCCTTTGTCGGAGATTAGGCCTTTACGATTCCAGTAGTCCTGAATCTGTGGTAGAGGCCTTCTCGGAGACATAAAATCGGTCAGAATCCACGGCGAAGTCCCGGCCAGGAACGGAATCTTCTCAAGCATTTTTATCTGCTCTTCGTAAAGATATTCCTGATACTCTTCGGACCATCGAGTGTCCTTATCGGCGTGGAATCCGCTAAGTGCCCCCCCGCCGAACTCGCTGATAATAACCGGCTTATCGTAAGTTGCGCTCCACGTGTACGAATCACATCTGTCCGGCAGGCCCTCATACCAGCCGATATACTCATTGCAGCCGAGAACATCCACATGCCGGCCGAACGGGTCATTTATTACCGGCTTATTGGCACCTTTATAACTCTTTTCCATCGCAGCTGTAATCAGACGTGTTGGGTCCAGACTTTTTGCTCGTTTGACAAGCGTCCTGAGAAATTCGCTCCGAGCTTTGCCTACAGGCGTCTCATTGGCCATCGACCAGAGAATCACAGATGCTTTGTTCTTGTCGCGGGTTATCATTTCCGTTAGCTGGTTGAGAGCATTTTTCAAGGTGTCTTCATTTTCCCAGAGGATTGTCCAGTACACGGGTATCTCAGCCCAGACAAGCATTCCAAGCCGGTCGGCGGTTCTCGGCATATATTCGTTATGAGGATAGTGGGCAAGGCGCACGAAATTGCAGTTCATTTCCTTAGCCCAGCCGAGCAGTGTTTCGGCATGTTCTTGTGAGCAGGCCCTCGCATTGCTTTTTGGGGCCTGTTCATGTATGCAGATACCACGCAGAAAAATGGGCTTGCCATTTAGCAAAATTTTTGAACCTTTGGTTTCAATACTTCTAAAACCAATAGAGTCGGTCAAGCTATCGGTCTCGGACGTTATGGTTACGTCGTAAAGCCGGGAATTTTCGGGTGACCATAGCTGCAGCCCTTCGACAAGCTCAGGGCGGTGAGCAACGTCGAACCGTTCAGCATCGAATTCAATTTTCACGTATCCATCCGTATTGGTTTTAAAAGCCCGCTTTACACTAATTTCGGGAATTTCAATTGTTATTGCCTGTTTGGCCTGATTTCCATCGAGTTGAATCCATCCTGCGACCGTTTTCAGCGAACCTTTTTTGAGTTGAATAAAATAGTCTCTTATAAAGGTCTCCGGGACTTCGACAAGCTCCACCCGCCGCGTCAGGCCGCCATAATTCCACCAGTCCGTATTTACGGTCGGAACGGCGTCACGGCGGCGCTTATTGTCAACCTTGACAACAAGAAAGTTATCTTTTTCATGTACGACTTTCGTGATTTCAAAATTAAATGGCGTAAAACCTCCTTCGTGCTCGCCAAGCTTTTGGCCGTTTAAGTACACTATTGAGTGGTAGTTGGCGGCACCGAAATAGACAAAAACGCGCCTATCGGGTTTTCTCTGATAATCAAAGGATTTTTTGTACCAGATTGTGCCTTCATAGAAAAGGAGCTTGTCCTGCTGTGAGTTCCAGTCGCCGGGGACATTGAGGGTCTCTGATTTGTCGAAATCATACTCTACCAGGTCGGTTTTATCGCGAGGTTTGGCGTTTTTAAAATAGCCGTCTTTTGTCGGCTGATAGCGATAGTCATAATAGCCGTTCTCGTATGGGTCGATTATAACCTGCCATTTCCCATTCAAACTGACGGTTGAGCGATTATCAATGTTGGTAATTAGATTCTGCTCAAGCGGATAAGCATTCACTGCAGCCAAACGTTGATGATTAAATTCTGCTCGAGCGGATAAGCGTTCACTGCAACCAAAAGAACCAGACACTGCAACCAAAAGAACCAGAACACAGCTTAATTTGGCGATTTTCATTTTACAGCTCTCTTTAGATTCCTTTATTCAAACCCGCTCCGCCGAAGCATCAGCGAGGCGAGTTTATTACAATATAACCAAATAACCCACTCTGAGCGAGAAATTTTGTTCAGTTTCATCTCCCAAATTCCAAATTAATCGTTGTAGCTTGTCCTGAAAAATGTTAAAATTTATAGTCGAACAGCACCCTATATAAAAGGGAGAAAATATTATGGGCAATCTTTTATTAGAAAAGGTCGAATACAAGGTTGAAGAAACCAGCTTCGGCATCTGGCGGCGGTATGTGTATATCAATGGTACCAGTTTTCACGAGTTCAAGACCCACAGCACAATGTTTGGATTACCATTGATTCATTATACCTATGGCAGAAGTCCGGAGACCGGAAGACGCGTAGTGGCAAAAGGCGTTATAGCTGTAGGAAGAATTGCCTGCGGATTTATCGCCATCGGCCAGGCAGCTTTAGGGCTATTAGCCATTGGACAATTGGCTATCGGAGTTTTCCTCGGCTTGGGGCAGTTATCATCAGGTATAGCAGCATTGGGACAGGTGGCTATCGGGGCATACGTGGGGCTCGGACAATTTGTTACCGGCTATGTTGCCATCGGCCAGTTTGCCTTAGGCAAATATGTTCTGGCCCAGCTTGGCGTCGGGGAATTTGTCTGGAGCTCCCATCGATTCGACCCAGAGGCCGCTGAATTCTTCAGAGCTTTTCCAGTTATCCGGTACTTTCTACCTTGATGTTTCCGCCTTTACTAAGGCTTCGGCGAGATGGGCAAAGCAAAAAGTCATTGATTGCAACAACGCACCTTTTGAATTGTTCCGCAGGAAGGTTCACTGTTTTCCACTTTGGGCTGCGGCTTTTCATAAACCGGCGATAATTATCCAATTCGATACTAAAAAAGACATATCGGTTTGCCTCAAAATAGAAGGCTTCATTGCCGTCAAAATCGACGTCTATATTCTCTATCTTGTAGGCAAAAATAAAAACGGCCTGATGATTTGAACCAAAAACTTTCTGCCAATTAGTTAATCCCTCAATATCCTCGGTCGTCACCCAGCATTCCAGCCCTGCTAACTTGGCAAGAGACGTTCCTTTGAAACTCCTGCCTTTTACCTCAGCTATTATGATTTGACCGTTAGGCGGGTATAATAAAAAATCAAAGCTCTTTATTTTCGACCGCCCAAAGACCGCCTTTTTATGCTCATCTACCTTGATATACCGGATATGATTATCAATCAGCCAATTCTCAAAGGCCCGCTCATAATGATTTGGTAAAAAATCCCTCATCTCAGACCTATCAGCTGTGATATTTATACTATTGGTTTGATTTCTTTCTGTACCGGAATATATTCTTCGATAAACTTGTTCGAGTCATACACAGTTATTGTTTTCTCTATGGCTAATATAAGTAAAATAGCCACTGTCGAAGAAATTTCGGCACTTTCATTGCGCATTATTATATTAATCAAAGACGTAATGATAATAGCCATGAGAAACAATTCTGCAAGAGCGTCAAATGCGCCCATAATCGGATGCCTGGTATAAAAGTATCCTCCGCCTGGATAAATAATTGAAATCTTTCGAGCCTCAACTTTGTTTTTAAATTCAAGATTGCAGTTCGGGCAGATATAATTATCTTTAATAAGTGCTTCAGCACAGCGTGGGCAAAGATGAGTTCGTGTTTGAGTTGGGCTTTGTTGACCTTCCGCTGACATAGTTTTAAGTAAAAACTTGATTTTCTTTCTTTCTTTTCTGTCTATATAATAAAACTTCTCTTTTATATTATTTTTGTATTTAGCAACAAGTGTGCTGCCTTTCATAGCGATTGATTGACAATCAACATATAAAATTTGAGATATAGAATTTCGGTATGAGTAATTCATTTTTGTCGGTATATGTAAAACGCGCTTGTTAGTAAATACAAAAAGGCATCGCTTTAAATAAAATATCCACAGCCCCATTAACCATTGCTCGAGAAAAGACATCGGAGAATATCCGGTTGTTACACAAATTATTTTCTCATCTTCCTTCAAAAATGGTTTTAAAAAGGGTAATTTCTTAATAAGTTTGGTTTGGCGTTTTTCTATTTTGGGCTTATAAGTGTTTTTGTGATTTGAAAATAAAATGTCAGGGTTTATAGCAAGACCAGGAAGATTTAGTTCCTTTGAGTCATTCATAATGTTCCTGATTTTTTATTAACTTCTTAATTTTATCAAGATTCTATTTGTGTTAGGAACTGTTCGATTTTAACTAATTCCTGCTTACCTGTTGCCATATCCTTTATGACAAGCTGGTTATTTTCAATCTCAGAGCCGATGATTATACATTTTTTTACCTTTTGCTCTGATGCCTGCTTTAGCTGCTTGCTTAATCCGACGGGCTTGTAGCTGAAATTAGCAGCAAATTTCGCCAGCCGTAACTTTGAGGTTACCTCAACGGCTTTTTGAATATATCGTTGGTCAGTGAAAGCAACAAAATACTCCGGCCGGCCTGTTGATATTTCCTTCGACAGAAGCCCTTTTTCTTCAAGCAGTATTCCCAAGACGCAATCGCCTATGCCAAAGCCGGTAGCTGGTATGTCAGGCCCGCCAAACAGCTTTAGCAGGTTATCATACCGCCCACCCCCGCCGATAGCACGAAGCTCACTTGCCTTATCATAAATCTCATAGACAATACCGGTGTAATAGGCCAGACCTCTAACGATACCAATGTCAAAAACGCAATAGTCACCTACTCCCATAGCATCGAGAAGCTCAAATAAACGGCTCAATTCCTTAATCGATTCTTCCGCCTCTTTACTCAGCTCCAAACAATCATTAATCTGTTTGATAGATTCAACCGCCATAAGCTCAAGTATTTTTCCACGTTTATTTTCATCAGGCAGTCTTTCTGCAAGCATCTCTTCAAAAGCTTCGTCAGGCAGTTTGCTGCGTTTATCGAGCACTACATAAAGAGCATCGAGTTGATTCTCTTTAATCCCTATCGATTTAAGTAACTCTGCAAGCACTTTTCTGCTGGATATTTTCACAACAATATCATCCGGCGTCAGCCCTGCTTCTTTTAGATAGTCCAGAGCACAGAATATCGTCTCAGCATCAGCAAGCACATCGTCTATACCGATGATGTCGATGTTCCATTGAAAGAATTCGCGCAGCCGGCCTTTCTGCGGTTTTTCGGCCCGAAATAATCTCGGAACAGAGAACCATTTTATAGGTCTTGGCAGCGAGTTGATTTGCTGGTTTACCATCCGCGCAAGTGTGGGCGTTATCTCAGGCCGAAGTGCCAGCTCTCTGCCGCCTCTGTCTTCGAATGAAAACAGCTGCTCAGCAATTTCATCACCGCTTTTTATCTGGAACATCTTCAGGTATTCGAATATCGGCCCATCGTACTCTTCGAAGCCGTTGCGGACAGACACTCTCTTCCAACCGTCAATGAGCCAGTTCCTGACGGCCATATCCTGTGGATAGAAATCCCTTGTCCCTTTTACCGGCTGTATTTTCATCTCTTTATCTTCTTTTTCTTTTTTGTCTTATTGCCGAATTTTATTTTTATATACTCTTCCATCTGCTCAGCGCTGGTAAAGTGCAGTTCGAAATCGTACTCACCCTCTATAATATCACAGGTAGAATGACGGTAACTTCTGCAGATTCTCGGCCTTTTATCGTAAATCTCACAGCGATGGTCCTTCTTGGAGAGATACTTGCACTTGTTTCTGATATTTATATACCAGTCGCCGTCCTCTACGAACACTGATACGCCTTTATGACACAAAAACCATCTTATATCGTCGTAGTCTCCTTTGTCCTCTGGCGTTTCTATCGGCAGGGCAAAATACCGACAACATAGCCCAGTGCACTTATCACATTGTCCCTTATCAACCATTCAAACGAACTCCAAATAACTATACACTCGTTCTTGCCACTAAGACAATAAGAAGTTAAAAGTGACTAAAGTGTAGAGTGCCTAAAATTGTAAAAATCAATACACAGCTTCATCCTTAGAGTTTACTTGTTCGCCGCAGATGTAAAAATACCAAGTAATTCACCGCATTCTTCATATTCCCACTTCACTTTTGCCCAAGATAGCCATTTTAGCTTTACGATTACCTCCAGCCAGTATTGTGTTTCACTGGATTCACTTTCACAAATCTTAATCTTGTTTCTAAAATCGGCTTTGCTTCTGGCTCGATTGGCTTCTCGATAGTTTGCACCGATAGAGGTTCCAGACTTTGTCATTTGAGTTCTTATTACCCTTCCTTCGGGTGTATTTGGTAAAGTTCCTGATAAACGAATTATACACGCGGCAAATTCTCGTGTCCGTTTTTCAAGCTCTTTAGCAAATTCTTTATTTTTCATAACTTTAGTTCACTTTAGGCACTTTAGCACACTTTAGTTCACTTTTTACTCTTCGTAGCTAACTCTTTACGTTAAACGTTACAAATATACGCTATTTGCCGCTCATCGTCAAGAAACGCGTAATATTACTGCTGCAGGGCTAACAAAGGCCTTTGAAATACCAACGCTCAATTTGTTTTTGACTTTGATTTGTTTCACCTGCTGCTCGGCGAATTTGCTATTTGCCAGACCTGTAAAAAGGGGTAATTTTTTCATTTGAATTTAGGATTTGCAATAGTTTCAAAAATAGGTATAATTTCAGAAATTGTGATAAAATGATTAAACCGCTTTACCCCGTTAGATGTTTGCTATCTAACGGGGTGAATATGTGATGGGGCTGAATCATGTATGGATATAGAGTAAAGCTCATAACATTAGTGGTGATGACTGTGCTGTTCCGGCAGGCCGGAATGGTCTCGGCCGATACCTGGCGACTCCAACCTGCCCCCGCGTCTTCCGACGCGAGTCGGAGCGGCGGGCAGGACGAGCAGTGGAAGCCCACGTCGTCCGAGGACAAATTCCTTCTTACAGTGGCCGAGATAAAAAAGCTGGTAAACACAGGCCAAGCTGAAGCTGTTCGCAAGGAATACGACCAGCTTAAAAAAGACTTTCCCGAAATCACTGGGCCTGATTTGGACGCTTTTATCGAGGCCGAGCTCCTGTTGTGCGAAGCAAAATTCACCAAGGCAGTCAAGGCCTATGATAAGTTCTTGGACAAGTACCCCGATAGTCAGCTTGCCGAAGCTGCCCTGAGCAGGCAGTTTGAAATAGCTACGGCTTTTTTAACCGGCCAGAAAATGACAGCGCTTCGAGTCTTCAAATTGAGCAGGTATCCCGAAGGCGTCAAACTTATGGAAAAAATCACTACACGGGCTGGTATTGATGCACAAATTGGACTAAAGGCTGCTTTATCGCTGGCAAAAAATTACGAAAAAAGGCGAAAGTTCAACGAGGCATACCTGAAATGGTGGGAGATATCCCAACAATGGGAAGCAGGCCAGGTTGGTAAAGACACAATAATGTCTATGGCCCGATGCAAACGCGCCGCATATAATAAACGAGACGAAGGTAAAAAGCACTTATATGACGACTCCGGTTTGATTACAGCAAAGAGCTATTATAATAAGCTCGAATTAGTATACCCCGAAGATGCCCAAAAAATCAGCGTTGACGAAATACTTAAAGATATAGATGAACAATTGGCCTATAAACAACTAAGCATTGCCCAGTACTATCAAAAAACAGGCAAAGACCAGGCGGCTAACCTTTATTATAACATGGTAATAAATGATTGGCCCCAAACCAATGCAGCGGAAATAGCGAAACAGGCAAGAAAAAATGTTAATTAGGAACCAGGATAGTAAAAAGATATAGAGACACAAAGGGGCGGCAGTCCACAAGGACGCCTTACGGTGCCAAATGAAAATAAGATGTGTCAAAAATAGTCAAACCTGCACAAATCAAAGGATTTTTATGCCCTTATGCCGGTTTGCCCTTGTATCCTTTATTTTAGTTTTTTCCGGCTGCACTGGCTATTCCAACCAATCAATGTTTTCACAAGACATCAATAGCGTTTGCCTGAAAATGTTTGATAATCAAACCTTTCGACGGGGAATCGAATACGAGCTCTCCGATGCCCTGGCCAAACGTATCGAGGCCCAAACACCCTATAAGATCATCTCAAGCAGAGACCGGGCTGACAC
>CAZOQJ010000098.1:0-9225 GCA_964581905.1 uncultured Pirellulales bacterium | reverse complement strand
ATCTGTAAATATATCATAAACCATATTAGGACCCGAAGCTGATATAAAATAGACTTCAGCCGGAAGATAATCGGTTATTACTACATTGGTGTCGGAATCGCTGTTGGCATCGTAGGTGATAGTATAAGTTATCTCGCCTGGCACGACACAATCAACAATATTAGCTTCTTTAACCAGCGTAAGCGTGGGAAACGTCGGCTTGTAGTAAACATCGCCTGCGACAGCCACGCCTGCCGGATTGCCGATGTCGTCAGAGTAGCACTTTTCGCTTAAGTTAGCATCATAAACAAAAAGACGGTCCTTCGGATACGGCTCGTTAGAATCTCCGCTGCTTCCAAAAGTTGTCAGATATACAAGAGACGTCTGCTGGTCAACGGCTATACCGATTACCTCGGCCCCGATATCCTCCAGGGTTTCATTACCGTCTGACAAATCATACTGGCTTAGATAATAAGTTGGATATGGATCTACCCAAGCTGTCCCTGTATAGACGTATTCATTTGTCAAATCAAGAGCAATGCTTACGGTCTTTTGTGATAGAATAATAAAATCATTATTCGGGTCGTGGGACCAATCATTAGTATTGTAAAAACGCACCTTTGTTTCATTGCTTGTTACCCACAGACGACTATTTTCTTCATCGAGAGCAAGCCCCCATGCGCCCCCTACAGAATTGTTGGTTAGTCCTTCCAGCTCAATCGGGTCACCATCTGGAACCAGACTTAGTATTTTTGGATACCAATTATAGACATATAAATATTTTTTACCCCTATCCACAGCATAAACTTTTTGTTTTATACTATCAAAAACAATGCCGGCCAAATCTGATGCACCGGGAGCAGTTACGGTGTCCACATACTGCAAGGTCTTCGCATTAACAATTTCAACGAGGTTTCCACCCTCCCCATAGTGCTCTTCGTGAGTGATAAACATAAACCCGGATTCAGGGTCGATTGTGAGACTAATAGCAAGAGGGTGCTCTGAACCGTAGTCGGTTTGCAAAACCAGAGTGCTGCCAACTATGTCATATGCCTGTATTAACGGAATATCCGACAAAGCAGTCCCAGTGTCAGCAATTACATATACTGACCTGGCCTCGGTGACGCCTGACAGGACAGTAATTATAATGAGTGAGAGAATAACAACTATAAGTTTCTTTATCGCTAACATTTCAACCTCCTCTCAAAAAAAATTTTGTAATTGTAATTAAATTCGCCTTCTCAACAACAGTCCGCCCAGGCCTAGCAATAAAACAGATGCCGGTTCAGGAATCACAATGAGATTTATATGTGATATTGCATGTGTAAGCTCTATGAACTCAAAAGGTGAGCCATCCGATAAATAACCCGTAAGTGAAAAAGCAGGAAATTCACTGAATTCATAACCGTAGATATTGATTGTACTTGATTCCTCTGCATATGGAGCACCGAGAAAAACATCTCCACCATAAATATTCAAAATACTAAAATCGGTGAATAGGCAACCATCAAGCATTATATTTCCACCGTAGATATTCGTTGTGCTTGATTCCCACATAGAAACACTCTTTCTTATTTCTCCACCAAAGATATTCACTGTGCTTGAATTAAAGGCATAGATACTTTTGACACTTCCCCCAAACATATGGACGACGGTAGGGACGGGCGGTGTATCATAGACACTGACAGTGTCATAGACTTCTCCCGGTCTGATGATTGCATCGCTGTAAAAATCAACATCTCCCGCCTGAACTGAACAAACTCCACACAACATTACTACTAACAGAATGGTAAATAATTTAGTTTTCATCATTGCCTCCTACTTTTGGTTAAAAAAGTTAATAAAGTTTTAATTTTCTGAACCGTTCCAACATTAACATATTTTATTATACCAAAAACCCATCCTCTGTTAAAGAAAATTTCTGCCTTAAGATTAAACTTCCTATACCAAGTAGAAATAATGTTCCGGGTTCTGGAATACCTTCCAAATAAAAGGCTCGATGAATGCCGCTGTCAACCCAGTTATCTAATGTACCTCCCAGTGATTCATAACAAGTATACCCGAGTCCTGTTATGCTGTCTGACCATATAATTCCATAGGAATTACCGGTATAGTCGGCAGCCATGTGCAGGCCAAGCCAGTATGTTTCGCCAGCATCTAAGTCAATAGATGTCTCGAATTCAAAGGAATATTTGTATTCATCCGCTATAGTAGTTGCCCTGCCTGTTGCGCTCTTAACCACACTTTGGCCCTCTCCTGAAATCATTATTGCACCTGGCATTCCACCATTATCAGCAAAGATGAAGTATTCCAGCGTGCCATCCCAAGGATCAAATTCCAAGGTCCAGAAATGGCCCTTTGTTAGAGTAATGTCCTGCGTTGGCACGAAGTCATCCGCGTGTAGCCGATCCACAACGCCATTGCCATGAACATAAATCGAGGGTTCACCGTTATCGAAAACAACGTAATTCCCCTTCGCTGCTAACGTTAGCACCAAGATTGTTGTTAATGATATCATTGCTTTTTTCATAATTTCACCCTTTCTCATCTCAAAACATGTTTTTTTGAACCGCTCCTGCCGTTAGCCGTAACCGAATCCCGATTGTATAGGAATGCAGGTACGTCTTGCTTTATTATACCTTATTTTACCCCCTCCCGTAGCCAAAAGTCAAAAGAAAAATGGCAAAATTACTAGAAATTTTTCCTCCAAAAATGCCTTTTTGACTTGGCTTTCTCCAACACCCTAACTTACACACAATTAATTACACTAAGCAATGTCTTTGGTTCAGGAATAGTGTTTAGTGCGGGGCATTTTGTCCACCGTCCTTTGTCTGCTGTTCGCTTTCCTTCATCAGTTTCTCCAGATTCTCCCGAACATTCTTCGTCCTCCAATGCCCCGGTCCGAAACTCTCCTCGAAGATTTTAAGCGCACGCCGATACATCACCTCTGCCTCTTTTAACCGGCCGGTATTGTGTAGCAACTGTGCCAGATTATCCAGACAAATAGCTACACCATCCGGGCGCACCTGCCCAAACCTCGATTCATCAATTTCAAGCGCCCTTCGATACATCGGTTCTGCCTCTTCTAACCGGCCGGTATCCTGAAGCAACCTCGCCAGATTGTTCATGGCACCGGCATAATTCGGCAGAGGGGCACCACCCGGATTCTCCAGTATCTTCACAACTCTCCTATACATCGCTTCTGCTTCTTCTAACCGGCCGGTTTTCATAAGCAACCCCGCCAGATTGTTCAAGGCACTTGCAACGTTCGGATGCTTGTAACCAAAAGATTTTCCCCAGATTTCAACCGCTCGACGCATCATTGGTTCTGCCTCTTCTAACCGGCCGGTATCCTGAAGCAACTGCGCCGCATTGTTCAGGACATCGGCTGAACTTGAATCGATTTCCAACGCCCGACTATACATACTGATTGCCTTGTCGGTCTGGCCCATCAACGCCAACACGAAGCCATAGTTGCTGTATGCTATTGCCAGTTCCGGGTCCAGTTGGATAGCTCTTTCGAAGCAAGCGATAGATTCTTGGTGTCTACCCGTATTTAATAGAACAACCCCCCTCTCGTTATGCGCTTTGGCATAATAAGGATTAAGAAGCAACGATTTTTCTAATTCCTCTAGAGCTTCGGCATATTTTCCCGAATATGTCAATTCAGTGGATTTTTTAAAATGGCGATAGGAGTCCTGCACAGGAGTGCTTATCAAGACTATTGCATCAACCGAGTTGTACAGGAATTCAGGGATGTTAACCGCCCTGTTTGCGGCCGTCGAGTTCGGAATCAGAATTGCAGGACTATCATTACCGTTTTCATCAACGTGAGTAAGAAACATTTGTGTAAAAGGCGTAAAACCTTTCGATGAGAATACGAGCCATCTGCCATTTGGCGACCAGCTATGCCACGAGTTCATCAAAGGCAAATTGCAGCTCATTTTCCGTGGGTTGCCTCCTTGTGCGGGTATTATGTACAGCTTGCTGTCCGGCCGCATAAGCTGTCCCTTGTTGGTCTGCACAAAAACAATCCATTTCCCGTCAGGTGAGTATCTGGAAAATGAGTTGCTCATACCATTCTGCGACGCACCTGCCAATGGCGTTGGCAGCCCTCCTTTGCCGTTATTAAATGGCATCGTGTAGAGGTCATATTGGATAAACGTCTCATTCGGGTCGTTTACGTGCTTGGGCATCACTTTAGTTTCGTAGTTATCCTTTGCTTTGGCTCTCGAAAAAAGAATGTTTCTTCCATCGGGACTCCAGCAGGCATTGGTATGAACGTAATTAGGGTCGTTAGCACCCGGCAGCGGCTCCATCCTTCCAGTATCGCTATAGTAAACTACGAAGATGCCCCTTGTTGGATAAAAGGATTGTAGAAACCTGAAATCAGGGTAGTTTGCAACAAAGGTGGACTCGTTTAGTGTGCTGATAACATATTTACCGTTAGGCGAGACGTGTGAGAACAAGCCAAAATTCATGTGTCCCTTTGGTGAGTATCTATACGAATTCCAGGTAATGATATTATCGGTGGCGATAACCGTGTTCTTCTTGACCTTCGTCAGGGCGTAAGCTCCTTTGTCTCCGGTTGGACCATCCATATCCATACCGAGCACCTTGCCGTCACGTGAGAAAGTATGACAATTCACACAGGTGGGCATGTCCTTAAGCACAACGGGGGCGGAAGGTTTGGAAATATCGCGCAGCCTCCATACAATGAGAGGCAATGCCTCCTTGGCAATTGGCTTTATTACACCTGTTGAAGTTTCGGACGGCATCAGTGGCACATCACGGTAAAAAATGGGTGTGCCAACAGGGTCCTTTGAGACTATAAGCTGCATACTTGCCCTTGACAGAATTTCCGGCTTGCTGCCGCTCGCCTCGGCGAAGCTCGTCGAAGCCGGGCTGCGCAAACCGATGATGGTCACGGTCCCAAACGCTTCGACGCAATTTCGCTTAACGGTATTCCACGAGCGCTCGTCGGGAGTCCAGGCCTTTGCAGAAAGCTCATAATCGCTTCGTCTGTAGTCTTCGTTGGTCGAACTGACAGCCGCCGGGTCAATCTGTGGTTCTACCTGCTTGCCCGTAGTAAGAGCGTATATGTGAAATGGATTGTCCTTAAAAGTTATATCTATCAGCCACAGGTCTGCTGCCTTTTCCGGGTCATGCCATAGAAAGGTAGGGGCGACGATTTCCGGCGGAAAAACGGATTTGTTGAACGGGTAATCGAGAGTTATTGGCGAATATTCTTTCTCAGGGGCAATGCTCGCAAGTATCGACCGTATAAGACCGACCGGCTCCGGCCCGGCTATCGAGCTTGTATCCTCGTCTAAGTCCAGAAAAAGGTCTTGACTAAGGGAGCGATTCTCCGAGAAACCGCAAAGGAAGAGAACTGAAAATGCCGCGGCAGCTAAAATCAGGCACATAATCAGCAGGTTTCGAATGGTTCGGCTTACCATACAACTTCTCTCTTTGCCAGCCGGGTAATATATACGCAATTATCGCGATAATCTATTATAGACCGTCATTTCCCGTATTTATCCGCCGCAGGTGGATTAATCTGCCAGAGGCAGATTAAACGCTTGGCTGCGCAACCAATCCTTCCAATTTCTATATAATATCAAAATCTCCTCGAATTGCAACCAATTGAAGCTTCTTTTTCGGTTTTTACTGTCAAAGGTCGCCATCGAAGATTTCGTGATGGTTGCTTGTCTATACTTCTGCCCGAACCGGCCACTGCAAAATCTGAAACCACCACTACAGAGATTATCCTTATTACTTTCGTTTTCATTTCTAAACCATTTCTCATTAAAAAAAAATGTCTTTGCTACTCTGCGAAGTAGCTTTGCTATGCAGCACGAATTGACTTAACTCTACTCCGTAACAAACATATTTATGGCATATAGCAGTTTTGAGCACAAATTGCATACAAAATCCAGATCGCTTTGCAGTTGCTATCCACATCAATTACATAAGGAAAAAACATTGACCAAAGGGGCTTAATCTGCGATTATATCGCACAGGTTGTATTTTTTTTGTATTTTTTATTCATCCTTCGTAGTCCCGAAGGGATGCCTTACGGCACTACGGAGAATAGATGGGGACTTTTTGTGGCATTATCGGTCTAAAATGGGAGATAAGTTGTGCAGCCAGAGACGGTAAATATCAGCATTGATGATTCTGTGCTGGTTCAACAGTGCCGACAGGGCGATTCTGAGGCGATGGACCGGCTTATTCGTAAGTACCAGAACCGCATTTATAATATTATTTTGAGAATGTGTGCAAATCCTGACGATGCTGCGGAACTTACACAGGAAACATTTGTCAAAATAATAGAAAGCATCGATGGATTCCAGGGCAGAAGCAGCTTTTACACCTGGGCATTTAGAATAGCCGTTAATCTGACCCTGAATTACTGTCAGAAAAACGTCAAACTGAAATTGAGGTCATTGGATGCCCAGCAGGATGAGCACGATGAGCAGGCAAGGCATCAATTGAGGGAATTTCTCAGTGATGACAGCTCGCCTGACCCGGCAGCAGTTGCTCAGAACAAGGAGTTGTGCGAATTAGCTGTAAAATCGTTAATGAAGTTGGATGACAACCAAAAGGCAGTAGTTGTATTGCGGGATATTGAAGGTATGAGTTATGCTCAGATTGCGGAAGTTCTGGATATCGAGCTGGGAACGGTAAGAAGCCGGCTAAGTCGCGCCAGAAGCAATCTGAGAGAAATTCTGGAGTCCTTTTTATGATGAAAGAAGAATCAGATATCAACGAGCTGCTGAATAGCTTCATTGACGGAGAGCTGTCGGAAAGGCAAAAAACCGAAGTACACCGTCTGATTGGGCACGACCCGGAGATTGCAAAGCGTTTTCAACAATTGCGAAAGTGCAGGATGTTAGTGACCTCTCTGCCTTATGAGCAGGCCCCAGTTGATATAGCTGAGCAGGTAAAAGCTGCTCTGGAAAGAAAGGCACTGTTGGCTGAGCAGCCGTTTGCCATTGATGAGCGTAGGGGGGCAAGGCATTTAATGTTCCGGAAGGTATTTGCTGCCGCCGCAATGTTTATCCTGGTAGCTGTTTTAGCAGCGGTCATTTACATCATTGTTACTCCAGAACCTGCCAAGCCGGCAATTGGTTTTGCGGGCCGGCTGGAATTAAAAACAAATAATTTGCTTGCTGTTGAGGAGCTTATTAATAATGTGATTAAGGATAATGGTCTTGCGGACTCCACCAGTCTCAAACGCCGGCACGACAAAAACATATATACTCTGACCTGCAGACGAGAAAATTTAAGCTCGTTCTTAACTGATTTGGAAAATAGCTGGGACAGTTTCAACTCAGCCACGTTATTTGTTGAGACCTACGCACATCAGGAGCCTGTGGTTGTCAACAATGTTGACGCGAAGCAGATTGTCAATTTGATAACTCCGCCCAAACCGAAATTGACGGCGGAGGAAAAAACATCCATAGAGCCGCTTATTCGAGCACAAGATGGCAAGAAAGTACGTCTAATTATTGTCGTCGCAGGCAGCGAAGCTGATAACTGACAATATTAAGCCCGTCTTTTACTTCCATCTTGCCTATACATTTACCGTCAATCATAGGCATCATCTCGCTTTCTGCTGAAAAAACTTTCACGGATGTCTTATAATTTTCTTTATTTTGGTAGCTCTAAGATGTAATATTGTCTATTGAAAATAACAAGGTGTTTTGGCGTGTGGCCAAGACATATTTTAATCTTTTTTGAAGGAATAATATTATGTGTAGGAAATTGGTTTTTTTGATTCCCTTTGTTTTTGTGTTGGGTCTGGCTGATTATGCGTTCGCTGTTGATGCTGAGATTCGTTCAGCGACAATTCCGCCGGTTATCGATGGTATTAAAGAAGATGCATGGTCAGCTTCAAAGGAACATAAGTGTGTAAACACAGTCGCGGGAGACAAACCTCGTTCAGATACTGATTTTTCTTGTGGTTGGTGGGCCCTGTGGGATTCAAAATATCTTTATGTATTTGTGGATGTCAATGATGAGGATTTGCAGAACGATTCTGCGAGCTCCTATGAAGATGATAGTGTAGAGATTTATATCGACATTGGCAATGACAAGCGAGATTCATATGGTGACGATGATTACCAGTATCGTGCTGCCTGGAGCACTCAGGTTCCTGAGATAGGGGAGCATTATCATAGTGCCAAAAGTTTGGCCGGCGTGGAATTTACCGTGCGGAAAACCGATGCTAATGATGGATATACCCTCGAAATAAAATTCCCATGGACCGCTCTTATGTTAAAGGGAAATGCATCGCCGGATGATTTACTTGGTTTTACTGTATTGATTAATGATGATGACGGCGGTGGTTCGCGTGACACGCAGCTCGCTTGGCAGAAGGATACTGGAGAAGCGTGGGATAAGCCGAGTCTTTTTGGGACGGTTAGACTTGTGAGTAGTCCTGGCCCTGGTCCTAGTCCTGGTCCTAGTCCTAGTTCTAGTCTTAAGGCCAGTAACCCTAATCCAAGTGATGGTGCCGAAGGTGTTGTCGTGGGAATAATGCAGTGGACGGCAGGAGCAAATGCAAAATCATACAATGTGTACTTCGGCAGTAATCCAGCGCCAGGGAAAGATGAATTTAGAGGCAATCAGACCGGTACAGTGTATTATCATCTTGCCGGCTTTGAGCCGGGGACCACTTATTACTGGCGGATTGATGGGGTCAACGATGCCAATATCTGGCCGGGCGATGTCTGGCATTTTACTACTGCGCCGTTGGCAGGTAAACAGCCCTGACCTTTGTGATAGTGCTTGTTGAGTAGATATCGATACGTACCCTATCTGTGGTGGAGGTATGAGTGCGCAGATATATAATGTCTATTTCGGTACTGACCTAGGAAAAAAGTAATCGAGGGTCGCCCACTCGAGCGCAAGATGGGAAAAAAGTATGTCTAACTATTGTCGTCGCAGGTGGCGAATAACTGAAAAGTAATTTTCCACGTTTTTTTGCATCATTATAAGGCCTGCGGAATTTCCCCCAAGTTAAGCTTGAACTCGTGTCTGATTTGTTTCGATGATAATTTTACGCTGATTTACTTTTGTCTTTTGTGTTAGACTTGGTTTTTTCGCCGGACTTTACATCTTTGCTTTCAGCGGGTTTTTTCTTTTCGGTAACGCTTTCTCTTTCCTTTTTCTCGGCCTTTTTGTAGCTTTCGCTTCTGTAATCGGTTTGATAGAAGCCGGAGCCCTTGAAGATAACAC
>CAZOQJ010000097.1:0-9372 GCA_964581905.1 uncultured Pirellulales bacterium | reverse complement strand
AAAAAGCAAATCAGGTAGAAAAAGAATATCAAAAAGAAATCTTTCTAAAATTGGCCGAGGAAGAAAAGAAACATTACTTTCTGCTGGAGAATATAATCGAGTTTGTGTCCCGCCCTGAGACTTGGCTTGAAAATGCTGAGTTCTATCACCTGGAGGAGTATTAGGATTTGAAACAGCTTTAAATCCTGACGTTTGTTGCTCATTACTGGGTTTAAGTTTCGAACATCGAGAATCGAAAATCTTAATGGTGCTTTGTGAATAGAGAGCCAATTAACATAAGAGACGTGCTGGAAAGACTTTACAGCAAGTACAACCATCGTGCTCGCATAAAGCCGGACCCCCTGCAATTTGTATATCACTACACGGAACCGGCTGATATGGAGGTAGCCGGTCTTTTATCAGCAGTGCTCGCCTATGGCCGGGTCCAGCAGATTGAAAAAAATCTAAATGACCTGTTTAACCGTATGGGGGCGAGTCCCTATGCGTTTGTTTTTGATTTTAATAAGGCAAAGCAGCAAAAGTTAAGTAGCTTCAAACATCGCTTCACGGCGGGGAAGGATATTGCTGATTTATTGTCGGTTTTGAAAAAGGTTTTGCAGGAAAAAGGCAGTATTGAAAAATTCTTTTTGCTCGGATATGACAGAAGAGATGATAATATCATTCCGGCCCTGTCGAGATTTTGTGATTCGCTTTATGAAATACATGCAAAGCAAAACGGCCGAAAGGTAAGCAGTGGATTAAAGTATTTATTGGCAAGTCCTGCAAGAGGTAGTGTCTGTAAACGGCTGAATCTTTTTTTGCGATGGATGGTGCGTGATGATGAGGTTGATGCTGGATTATGGAAAGGTGTTGCTCAGGCAAAACTGATTGTGCCGGTCGATGTTCATATGCACAGGTTGTCAAGGATTTTAGGTTTTCACGCTCAAAAAACACTCTCTTTACCGATAGCGGTAAGTATAACGAAAGGTTTTGCTGAGATTGAGCCGGACGACCCCGTGAGATATGATTTTGCATTGAGTCGGCTCGGGATTGTCGAAAACTGTAACGGCCGAATTAGAAAAAATTGCGAAAAATGTGAGTTGTTCGATTTGTGTTTATATACAGAAAAGAAAGATAATTAAAAATGTTAAAGGATGGCGAAAAAGGAGTAATTATTCAGCGGGATAAATATACCTATGCGGTGGCGCCGCATATTCCATGTGGCGTCGTTAAGCCGGAGATTCTGCGCAAGCTTGCCGATGTAGCTGAAAAGTTTGGGGCGGCAGCGCTTAAGATAACCAGTGCTGCAAGAATCGCAATAGTAGGCCTGAAGGAGGAAGATGTTGATAATGTCTGGTCCGAGCTTGGAATGAAACCCGGAGCAGCTGTCGGGCTTTGTGTAAGGAGCGTCAAGGCCTGTCCGGGAACGACATTTTGCAAACGCGGTTTGCAGGACAGTCTCACCTTGGGTCTGAAACTCGATGAGAAATATCATGGTTTAGAGTTGCCGAGCAAGCTCAAGATTGGTGTAAGCGGCTGTCCAAACCAGTGTGCCGAAACGGCCATCAAGGATATCGGGCTTGTCGGCATGCCTAAGGGCTGGAGATTGTTGGTTGGCGGCAATGGCGGTGCTAAGCCGAGATTGTCCAAAGAATTGGCCAAGGATATAACTGCTGAAGAAGCGCTCAAGTTGGTAGAAAAAATTATTGAGTATTATAAAGCCAATGCTAAACCACACCAAAGACTGGGAGCGATGCTGGAAAAGATGAGCTTTGACGAGTTCAAATCGGCTATTATTGGCGGATAAATTTCGGGAAAAACAGATTATGAGCTCTTTATATTGACTGTGGCTAAAATCTTCTTTGCCTTTTCACAGTCTTTTGCGATTTGGGCGGAGAGCTTTTTTTCACTATCGAATTTCTGCTGGCTGCGGATTCGTTCGATGAAATCCATAGCCAGCCACTTGCCGTATAAATTACCGACATCACCCGTGAGTATGTGAGCTTCTATAAGTGTCGGATAATCGCTTTCGAGGGTCTCAGCTCTGCCGATGCTAAAAGCAGCAGGGATTTTTTCTTTTGCTGCACAGACATATTCGGCACTATCGCCGATTTCGACAAGGCCGGCATACACACCCTCTGCCGGGACAAGCTGATTTAACGGCTGCAAATTCAACGTTGGAAATCCGAGCTGTTTTCCTTTGCCCTGCCCGGGAACAATTTGACCGAGCAGTCGATAAGGCCTACCTAATGCAATAGCAGCATCAGCTACCTTGCCGGTTGAGAGCAGTTTGCGAATTATGGTACTTGAGATTTGGACCATTTGTCCGGTTGAGAGTTTAATCTCTTTGGCCTTGACTATAGATACTTCAAAGCCGTTCTCATCTGCCAATTTTCCAAGTAAATATGGGTTACCTGTCCGATCGGAGCCGAAGTTAAAGCTTTCACCCTCAATTATTATACTCGGCTGGATACCTTTGACGATGAACTGTTCCACATAATCCTGCGGTGAAAGGGCAAGAAGCTCAGGGTTGCTTTTCTGGACAAAAAGGCAATCCACTCTAAGTTTGGCCAGAAGATGTTTTTTTAACTCCAATGGTGTCAAAATGCCGGGGGCTTTTTGTGGATGCAAAATTGCGAGTGGATGTGGCTCGAAAGTCATCGCAACCAGTTGCGTTTGCCTTTTGTTTGCGATTTTTCCGGCAGTGATGAGAATTTCCTGATGGCCGAGATGGACGCCATCGAAATTTCCAATAGTCAGGACAGCTCCTGCGGCCACGCCGACAGGCTGTGATTTAGATTCAATTACTTTCATTCGGACCCTTTTGGCTCAAAATCCTCAGAGAAAAAAACTGATTTTACGCTCAAAACCGTCTTTAATCAAGAAATTAAAGGTAGTCAGGTTTCTCCTTGCAACTTAGTTGCAAATTTATCGTATATGTTATAAAATGTGGTTTTTGTAAAGAAGTCAAGGTTTAATAGCTGGTTTTGTTATAGGGCTAAGTACAAATGCAAAAAAGAATTGCTGTTATTTTGACCGAACTGAGAAGCCATGCGCCATTTACTTTTTTCGGCGCACTTACCGGCATTGTTTTGATGCTACTGTTTAGAAATACGCAGCATCAGACAAGCGAGCAGTTGTTCTACGTATTCCATCCTGCTCATGTGATATTAAGTGCCATCGTAACAGCTTCAATGTTTAAGCTTCATACGAAAAGACCGAATTTCCTTGTTGTTTTGTTGATTGGGTATTTCGGCTCGCTCGGCACCGCTACTGTTAGTGATTCGCTGATTCCGTATGTCGGCGAGCTTTTATTGCGGCTGCACGCCCACAGCCATATAGGTTTTATTGAGGGCTGGTATATAGTCAATCCTGCTGCCGTTTTGGGAGTTTTGATTGGTTATTTCTGGCCGAAGACGAAATTCCCGCATTCCGGCCATGTGTTACTTAGTACATGGGCCTCGTTATTTCATGTCCTTATGGCTTTGCACGGTCACTTATCTATTTTTACCGGTATTGTGATATTTATCTTTTTGTTTCTGGCTGTGTGGCTGCCCTGTTGTGTTAGTGATATTGTTTTTCCGTTGTTGTTTGTCAGCTCAGCGACGGATGTCTCGCACTCGCATAATTAGCTCTTGGAGGTTTGATGATGAAGTCAAATTTGGATTTACAGATTCGGCAAATGTTAAAAACGGCAGAACTTTACTGCACGAAGTGCCGAGTGGCGATATTGAAGGTGCTGACAAAGGCGGATAAACCGCTCAGTCAGAACCAGATTGCGCAACGGTTGGGTAAAAATCGCCTTAATAAGGTTACCATTTACCGGGTTTTGGAAAGCTTCCACCGAGTGGGGCTGGTGCATAAGGCATTTATACACAAAAGGGCAGTGCATTTCGAGCTTGCTCATCGCTGCAGCGAAATTCAATGCCATCCTCATTTTACCTGCAAAAGCTGTGGAGTAACTAACTGCCTTGTGGGTTTATCCGTCCCGATTGTAAAAGGTCTGAAAAAAGGCTTTGTTATTCATCGCCAGCAGGTTCGGCTTGAAGGCTTGTGTCCGGCTTGTGCTTAAATAAAGGATAAATAATTCTCACAGGAGAACTATAATTTGCTGAATTTAGCTCGGAAAATCCTTTTGATAACTACGATAGTTTACTTTGTGGCTATGGCCACCGGACTAACACGGATGCTGCATCTATCCGGCATAGAGCATCCAGAAAAACATGATTCTGAACATTGCCAAATTTGCCAGCAGTTACTGACAAGCTCTGATAAATTTACGCCGGAGCCGGAACTGCTGTTCGATAGCACTAACCAATTCCAACATTACGTTGAATTTCGACCTTCAATTTATGTGGAACAATTCTACCCACGGTCTTTCAATTCAAGAGCACCACCTTACATCTCCTAACTACTTATTATACTCAGAATGCACCTCGAAAATTAAAGCTTACGCGAGATGCTGAGGTGTCTGCTTAAAAATACTTTTAGGTAGCTCTATAACTAAGGAAAAGTTTCAAAGGAGTGTAAGAATGTCAACAAGAGTTATTATACCGATAATTCTTCTTCTGGTTTCCCCCGTCAACATTGCGATATCACAGGAAAAGCAGGACAGTTTCAAAGCGATTGAGCAATTAAATGCCCGCATTATTGAGCTTCAGCAGCAGATGATTGAGATGCAAAAGAAACATAACGCTGAAATCAATGCGTTAAAACAGCAAATTAACAAACTCGCTGATAAGACTGGTAAGCCAAAGGCCAAAGATGAACTTACAGCTCTGCGAGAATTAGCAAAGGCCAAGGCAGCAGAGGAGATTATTACTGAAAAAGAGCTTGAGGAAACATCTTTCAAATCCCGCGGACTTGGCCTGCAGGCCTTGAATCCTGAAATCAGCTTTGCTGGAGATTTTTTATTTTCCAGCAGACAGGATAGTACCTCCAATGAGAGTAGTAATTTCGATTTTCGTGTTCTTGATATCCATGTTGAGTCGTGGCTTGATCCATACACCAGATTTAAGGCAGCGATACCGGTTACTGAGAGTGAAGCTAAGCTTGGTGAAGGATACGTTACTCTATACAATTTTAGTGATGACCTGAATTTTACTTTCGGTAAATTTCGTCAGCAGTTCGGCGTAGTAAACCGATGGCACAAACACGCACTTGATCAGGTAGATTTTCCTTTGGCTCTCCGCGAAATCTTCGGTAATGGCGGCTTGAATCAAAGCGGCGTATCATTAGACTGGCTAATGCCCCCTGCCGGCAAATCATCACAGCAATTAACCTTCCAGGTTACGGATGGCTCAAATAGTCAGCTGTTTGGCGACAATGCACATAACAGACCCAGCTTACTTGCTCACTACAAGAACTATCGGGACCTGTCAAAAGATACCTATTTGGAATGGGGTCTTACCGGCCTTGTTGGCTGGAATGACGAGTGGGATATTTCAGGTGGTACTAAGCAAAACAGCAGTAAAGTGACTACCGTCTTGGGTGCCGACCTTTCGGTTTTGTGGGAACCGACTGAAAAGATGCGATACAGAAATGTTGAATGGCGAAGCGAAGCGTATTGGTTGAACAAAGAACTTATGGCACCAGATAGCTCAGGTTCCGATGCTATCAACGCCTGGGGCTTGTACAGCTATCTCCAAAGCAAAATTTCACGCACAATCGATATCGGCATCCGGGGCGACTTCTACGTACCCGATACCAAAAGCTATGCGAATATCTCAAGTGCACTGTCGCTGTCACCGTTGGCTGTGACAGGTGATAATCCATATCTGTGGCAAATCAGCCCATATATTACCTGGTGGCAAAGCCCATTTGTTAAGTTCCGTGCAGAGTACGATTGCAGTAACGGCAAGGGTATAGAAAACCCTGAACACGTCATCTGGCTTCAGGCCATATTCTCTGCCGGCCCACATAAACACGAACGTTACTAATAGAAAGGAGCGAGATTACTATGAAAAAGATAATATTTATAATGGGATTGGCTCCGCTTTTTTGGGTAACAAATCTTTATGCCAAGACGAATCTTAATGTTGTAACAACACTGCCTGATTATGCCTTTTTTGCGAGATATGTCGGTGGTGAACGTGTTTTTGTAAAGTCTATCGTTAGAGGTGACCAGGATGCCCACTTCATCCGGCCCAAACCTTCATTTGCCACAGCCTTGAGGGAAGCGGATGTTTTAATTGATACCGGCCTGGACTTGGAACTGTGGGTTCAGACAGTAATAGATAATTCGGGTAACGGGAAAATCCGAAGCGGCCAGCCCGGTTATGTCTCTGCGTCCGCCGGCATGAGTTTATTAGAAAAGCCTAAGACAATGTCGAGAGCTGAGGGCGGTGTCCATATTTACGGCAATCCGCATATAACTTGTAGCCCCATTAATATGAAGATAGCTGCTAAGAATATAGCTACGGGACTGATTAAAAACGACCCGGAAGGCAAAGAACTTTACCTACAAAACCTCCAAAGATTACATAAAGAAATCGACGAGCGGTTATTTGGCAAAAAGCTTGTGGAAATGTTAGGTGCCGATACGCTATACAGCCTTGCCGAGCAGGACAAACTAATATCATTCCTGCAAGAGCAGCAGTTTGAAGGCAAACCTTTGCTCGAATACTTAGGTGGTTGGATGAAAAAGATGCTTCCGCTAAGAGGAACGCCGATAGTCACCTATCATAAGAACTGGATTTACTTCGTCAAACTTTTTGGCCTTGAAGAAGCTGGAAATGTGGAACCCAAGCCCGGAATACCGCCTTCGGCAAAGCATGTAACTGACCTTATTAATCTTATGAAAGAAAGAAACATCAGAATTATCTTGGCAGCCAACTACTTTGATGAGCAACAGATAAGAACAGTTGCTGCCAGGACAGATGCTGAGGCCGTTATTGTTCCATTATATGTTGGTGGTGCCGAGGGTGTAGATGATTATTTCAAGCTTGTGGACAATTGGGTTGAAGGACTATCAAAAGCAGCAGAAAAGAAAGGAATTCTAAGCACACACTAATTAGAAAGAACTGTTATGCAATCAGAAATAATACGGTTTTTTTCAGTTCAAATTGCCTTATTAGCCGTTGTATTAATTCTGCATACTTATATAGGCTTGCACATAATCAGGCGGACATTAATATTCTCGGATTTGGTACTCGACCAGCTGGCAGCCTTTGGTGCTCTTGCCGGCATAGGTCTGGGAATAGAATACGGCACAGCTCAATCTTATTTAACCTCGATGATAGCTGTGTTATTCGGTGCACTGTTGCTGGCCTTAATAAAGCCTAAAAGCAAAGCCATACCTCGCGAGGCGGTTATTGGCATTATGTATGCTATGGCACTGGTTGCCTCACTTTTGCTGGGAGACAAGCTTCGTGGCGGCGGAGCCTACGTAACTAAAACACTTGCGGGCTCTATGCTGTGGGTAAGCTGGCCGCTGGTTTGTGCAACAACCATTGTATATATCATCCTGCTATTGTTTCATTATAAGTTCCGCCGGAAATTCATAGGTTTGGCAGAAAATCCTTCCGGCATTAAAAGTGAGAAACTATGGGATTTTCTGCTATTTACAACTCAGGGCATTATCACGGTTTTAATTGTTCCTATTGCAGGTGTTTTATTAGCGTACGCATTTTTGATGATTCCAGCAGCTATCGCAGCGATGTTTACCAAAAAATGGGCTGGAGCCGTTGTAATAGGATGGACCGCCGGTTTTATAGCCTGTTTGATTGGACTATGCTCATCCTATTTTTTCGACCTGCCGTATGGCCCCAGCCTAGTTTTGTGCCTGGGAGTTTTCTTCATCGCTGCCGTATCTATTCGGTGTTTATTTTCTAACAATAAATTGTTTGCATGAGCCGTCAGGCCACGGCGTGCCTGCCGAGCCAGAGAGGATATGAGCTATGCCGCCTATAATTCAAATTTTAGGTTTACCTTTCCTTGCATGTATTTTGATGAGTTCTATTCTCGGCTATTTGGGAATACATGTGCTTAAAAGGGAAGTCATCTTTATCGATATTGCTCTGGCCCAGGTTGCAGCGGTGGGCTCTATCATTGCTCATCTTGTGTTTAAGGTACATGGAGATTCTCTGGTTGCATATTCATGCTCCTTAAGTTTTGTTTTGCTTGCAGCCATATTTTATGCTGTGGTACGAAGCAAAATTTTTCAGCTCTCACTCGAAGCAATCATCGGTATTTCCTATGCCATTGCTGCTGCTGCGGTTCTTTTTCTTGTTGGCATTGCACCAGGTGGTCATATACATGTTCAGCATATACTTTCTGGCAGTCTTCTTTGGACGAGTTGGACAGACGTGGTAGTGAGTTTACTTACTTTTTCTGCGGTGGGCTTTTGCTTCTACCTTATCCGGAAACCATTGACTAACATCTCGAATAGTTATCAGCCCTTCGACAAGCTCAGGGCGGTGAGCGAGGTCGAACCGCAAGCTCGAAATTCGGGAGTTAAGGTAGTATTTTGGGATTTTATTTTCTATCTGTTGCTTGGTATTGTAATAACGCTATCTGTTCAAATTGGTGGCGTTGTTGTGGTATTTGCATATCTCATAATACCAGCCACAATATCAGCTATTTTCTCTTCGCATTTAGTTAAACAGTTAATTATTATTTGGGTAGCAGTTATAGTAGCATCAATAGCAGGGCTGTTATTTGCCTATTATTTTGACTTTTCAGTTGGACCTGCGGTTGCCTTGTTTCTCGGCGGTGAGTTGACGGTTGCAGCAATCATCAGTAAACTCGGTTTCAATTATAGACAATAGGGCATTACACGGTTAAAATAACAGCAGTGAAAGTATATCCATTAAAATTTAAACCCATATACAAGCAGCGTATATGGGGCGGCCAGAAACTGCAAGAGGTCTTCGGCAAGGATATACCGAAGGATGAGAAAATCGGCGAAAGCTGGGAAGTGGCTGATTTGCCGGATGATAAATCAATAATCGCTAATGGCGAACTGGCCGGACAGACACTTGGCTCGGTCATTGAAAAGTATCCCAAAGAAATAATGGGTGATGAGAGTTTCTCGGGTCATTTCCCACTGTTAATTAAATTCCTTGACGCTGAGGATATCTTAAGCGTCCAGGTTCATCCTGATGAGCAGACCTGCCTGCGTATGGGCAAGGGAGAGCCCAAAACCGAGTGCTGGTATATTATATTTGCTGCGCCGGGTGCGGTAATTTATAAAGGGCTGAAAAAAGGTGTTACAAAAGAAAAATTTACTGAGGCAATAAAAGAAGGTAATGTTGCCGAACTATTGTCGGAAATACCTGTCGAAGCTGGCCAGTGCCACTTTCTTCCAGCTGGCGCGGCCCACACTATCGGAGCAGGTTTGTTAATAGCTGAGATTCAAACACCCTCTGATACGACTTATCGGGTTTTTGACTT
>CAZOQJ010000096.1:0-9379 GCA_964581905.1 uncultured Pirellulales bacterium | reverse complement strand
GGGTAGGATTCGAACCTACGTAGGCTTACGCCAACGGGTTTACAGCCCGTCCCCATTAGCCACTCGGGCACCGACCCTGGTAATTTATATCTTAATACTTGTATTTTATCTGCCAATTGTCAATATTTAGTTCTCAGAAAATTGTGGTAGGATTTTTCTCGGCTGGTCCTAAGGTTAGTTTTTATTCCCTCAGAAGAATTATTTCTAACTGGGCAAGCCCGGGCTTTCTAACTGGATTTACGGTGATATCCAATCGCCGTCCTGGTCTAATTGATACTGCTCAGGGAACAAACCGGACTTCGTACCAATAACGGTGAATACCAGTGGATTTGTGCTTGTTACGCTGAAAGAAAAGTCATTGCCATCGAAGTAGGCACCGCTCAAATCGCCCCTCCCAAATCCCAGATTATCCGCCTCATCAAGCCAAAGACTTTGCGGCGTTGTTACCGAGCCACTACATCCAGCGCAATGTGCCCTTATTGCGGTCGCTATAGTACCCATCATTGTTCTTCCTTCCGACCACTTGGCCGCAGAGGTTCGACCGCGAAGAATAGGAATTGCCAATGCAACTAGGATGCTGAGGATGAGAATCGTGACCATTAATTCAATAAGTGTAAAACCTCTTCCACTTCGCATATTTCCACGATAGAATTAGATAGTGTGTTTGAAACCCACACTCCTTATTTTGCTCGAAACCTGATTGTATTCACATCCTATCGTTTATCGTCTAAAATTGCAAGAAAATTCTTTAAATTTCGGGATTATTTTAGGCAAAATGCTACTGGCAGGCTAATCTAACCCCATCAGGAAGTAGCTTTTAGCGTTGTTGAAGCATATATTTTCGGCCATTTTTCCCAGTAAATCCAAATCGTTCGGCAAAAGTCCGGCTTCAACATCATTTCCGAGCAGATTACAGAGTATCCTTCTGAAATACTCGTGTCTTGGATACGACAGGAAACTCCTTGAATCCGTCAGCATCCCAACAAACCTGCTAAGTAAGCCCATTTTGGAAAGCACGGTCAGCTGCTCCCGGATTCCGTCCCTTTGGTCGAGAAACCACCAGGCAGAGCCGTATTGAATTTTGCCTGGGGTAATGCCATCCTGAAAATTGCCTGCCATAGTGGCGAACAAGGCGTTGTCCCTGGGATTCAGATTGTACAGAATGGTTTTTGGCAACTCGCTATTTTTATCGAGTGAATCGAGAAACCTGGCTAATGGCCGGGCTATCTCAGCATCACCAATTGAATCGAAGCCGGTATCAGGCCCGAGGGCTTTGAGCATTCGTGTGTTGTTGTTCTGCAGCGCACCGATATGAAGCTGCTGGACCCAGCCGGCTTCGTAATCCATCAAAGCGAATTCAAGCATCATTGCCGATTTGAATTTGAGACGCTCTGAGCCGTCCAGTTTTTTTCCTGACCTTATCTTGTCAAATATCTTATTGATTTGGCTTTCGGTATAATCTTCTGCATAGGCGGTCTCTAAACCATGGTCGGAGAGCCGACAGCCGTTTTCATGGAAGTAGTAATGACGCAGGCGGATTGCTGTAATGTATGAACGGAAGTTAACTATCTCGAGGTTACAAAGCATCTCAAGTTTATCAATCCATGCGTTCAGAGCACAAAGGTCTCCAACAGCCATCGCTTTATCTGGACGCCACGCAGCGTGGACCTTGATTTCAAAGCCGTCTTCTCGAATTTTTTTATGATGTTCCAGCGAATCGAGGGGGTCCTCCGTAGTGCAGAGAAGTTTTACATTCATTTTGCGTAAGAGATTGCGGACACTAAACCGATGCGTCCTTAACTTTTCGCTGCAGGTCTCGTAAATCTCTTTTGCGGTATCGGGGCCCAATAGTTTATCATCGATACCGAAATAACGCTTAAGCTCAAGATGCGTCCAGTGATAAAGCGGATTTCGCAGGCAATATGGGACGGTTTCTGCCCATTTCTCGAACTTTTCATAGTCATCGGCATCACCGGTGATATATTTTTCCGCAATACCGTTGGCTCTCATTGTCCGCCATTTGTAATGGTCGCCGTAAAGCCACGCCTGTGTGATGTTATCGAAGTGATGGTCGGCGGCGATTTGGTCAGCCGGCAGATGGCTGTGATAGTCGTAGATAGGCATCTTTTCGGCGTGTTCGTGATAAAGAGTCCTTGCGGTTTTGGTTTGCAGGAGAAAATCTTCAGTTAAAAACGGTTCAGCCATTTTTGTACCTACTGATTCATATTTTTTACTCTTGCCACCAAGGCACAAAGACACAAAGTTTTAATTTTTAATTATTTCCTATCTACTTTGTGCCTTCGTGTCTCCGTGACTATGTACTTTTTTCGCTTTGGTCGGGTTTGTGGGCGGGCTTTTTGAACTGTGCCATTTTCTGGGCCCAGTCAGTCATTTCGCTTCTGCTTTTTTGCAGCCGTTGTGATACCTGTCTTGGCTGTTTCTTTTCCTCAATCCGCATCTTTCGCTCCCAGAGCGCATATGCGAGCCACGCAACCGCTATAATCGGCAAAGCAATCAGCATAAAAATCTTGTACATAGCGATATTCCTTACTTTTGAATTTCCCTAACGAGATTAACTTTTCTCCGTCTAAAATACCAAATGTGCCTTATTGATACAACCTCTATCAGCAGCTTTTCTTGAAATTCCCCCATCAGGCCGTATATGTTGAAGCGCTGGTTTGCCCGCCGTGGCCGGTCCAGTTCGTGTGGAAAAATTCGCCTCGTGGCTTATCAACCCGCTCGTAAGTATGCGCTCCGAAATAATCCCTCTGGGCCTGCAACAAATTTGCTGGCAGGCGGGCACTTCGATAACCATCGTAAAAGGCAAGGGCTGAGCTCATAGCCGGCATCGCAATACCCAGCTTTACTGCGGCATTAACAACCCGCCGCCAGGAGCTCTGGCCTTTATGCACAGCTTTTTTGAAGAAGGGGTCGAGCAGCAGGTTTTCGAGGTTTGGATTTTTATCGAATGCCTGTTTTATTTTACCCAGGAAGGCCGAGCGAATGATACAGCCGCCCTGCCATATCAGGGCGATGCCGCCATAATTTAAGTTCCATTTGTATTCTTTCGCCGCTGCACGCATTAGCTGATAGCCCTGGGTATAGCTTATGATTTTTGAGGCGTAAAGCGCCTTTCGCAAATCCTCGATGAATTTATCTTTGTCGCCTTTGAATTTAGCCCTCGGTCCCTTGAGGATTTTAGATGCGACGATACGTTCTTCTTTTAATGCCGACAGACACCGGGCAAAAACGGCTTCACCTATCAGAGTTAGCGGCTGACCGAGATTTAGGGCCTCAATGCCAGCCCATTTACCTGTGCCCTTTTGGCCTGCCGTATCAAGGATAAGGTCAATGACTTCATTTCCGTCTTCGTCTTTGTAGGCGAGGATGTCCCGCGTTATCTCGATAAGATACGAATCAAGCTCGCCTTTATTCCACACGGCGAAAACCTCGTGCATCTGCTGATTGCTCATCCCGAGGCCCTGTTTCATCATCTGGTATGTTTCGCAAATCATCTGCATATCGCCGTATTCGATACCATTGTGAACCATTTTTACAAAATGACCGGCCCCGTTCTCACCGACCCAATCGCAGCACGGCTCGCCTTCAGGCGTCTTAGCGCAAATGGCCTGGAAGATGGGCTTGACGTGCTCCCACGCGGCAGGCGAGCCGCCGGGCATCATTGACGGCCCTCGAAACGCCCCTTCCTCTCCGCCGGACACACCGGTGCCGATATAGAGTTTGCCCTTGCTCTCGACATACTCGGTGCGGCGAATAGTATCTGGAAAATGACTGTTGCCGCCATCAATGATGATGTCACCGTCTTCAAGATGTGGCAGGAGCTTTTCGATAAAATCATCGGCCGGCTGACCTGCCTTTACCATCAGCATTACCTTGCGCGGTCTTTTTAAATCTGCGACAAGCTCTTCGATTGATTTGCAGCCGATGACATTTTTGCCCTTGGCCCTGCCGTTGATAAAATCATCCACCTTCGAGAGAGTCCTGTTAAAGCACGCAACCGTAAAGCCCTTGCTTTCCATATTAAGGATAAGGTTCTCACCCATAACCGCCAGACCAATCAGCCCTATATCTGCCTGTGCCATATATTTATCTCCCTTTGGTTATTGTTTATGCTCGTTTGGAATTGTTGGTATATATCCGCTGGATAATCTATAAAGTGTTTCTCCGGCGTTGTGAACAACTAAAATACCCTTGTTCTCCTTATTTTCAAAATTGCGTATTTCAATATGGTCCGGCTCCATAAACCCGAGATTGACCTTTCGGCAAAGCTCTCTGCTTATTCCGGTTGCAAGCGCAACATTGATTCTCGGTTTCTCGTCGCCATCGACATACCTGCCGATGCCCTTGACGTGCGTTGAGTGCGCGATAACCGCTCTCGGAATATCGCTGAATTCGTCCATTCTATTGAGGAAATAATCGCGTGTATGATAACCGATTTTCTCGATAAATCTGCCGTGAGTATAAGAGAGCTCTTTTATATGCGGAGCGTATATAATCAGCGTACCGCCGTCTGCGACAATCGGTTCGAGCTTGTACATTACCTTTCCGGCCAGCCATAAATCGTCGTACATCTTCGGTGCAATGCCCAAGACGGTTTTATAGGCGTTATCCTTGTAAATAATATGGACGTCCTTTGATAACTCGGCTGCTTTTTCCCACGTCTCTGTACAATCGCCGATGAATATCCCTTTGAGATTATTTTCCTCCGCCACTATGGCGAACAATTTATGCGGCATTTTTATAAACGAAGCTGCTTTTTCAACTACCTTTCGCGTCGGCGTCCAGATATTTCCGTTTATTACCGGGTTTGTTATTACTGCACCGAGCCAGTGAAAGAAGTTTATGATTTTCTCACCAGCGATTCCGGGAAAGATATATTTATGACCACCGGAGAAACCCACAACTTCGTGAGGAAAGACAGGCCCTAATATAAAAAACTCATCGTATTCAAAGAGCAATTTATTGATAGCTACGTCAACTTCTTCACGAAAAAGGCCGTCGCTGAGCTGCTCGATTTCATGTGCTGAGATTTTTCCGATAGAGGTGAATGTTTGCGGCTTTTCCCATTCGTGGTTGAAAAATTTTACCGAAGCGTACTTGCCTTTGCGCTGATCTATTGTAATTGTTAATCTCTTGCAGAATTGCTCTTCCGTTAATGGCTGATGCGTTCCGAGTGCGACCAAACAATCGATGGCCTTTGCCTTTTGGCCTATACAATCGTAAATGCCTTTGAATATGTCACCGATGGGGCCCGAACGGGTGTTGTCGGGGATTATCAGCAGAATTTTTTTGCCGGCATAGTCATTTTGCTCAAAAAACTCGACTATTGCCTCTGAAGCTTCGTTATTATCAATGAAACCATTTTTGTTTTGTCGCTCAATAACCATTCGACTCGTCGTGCGTATCGCGTATGTCGTATTGCGTGAAAAAAATTTCTATTTCTCCCAGGGTGGCTTTCCCGGCAGGTATGTGTCAAATTCAGCGATTAGTTTCTGTTCATACTCGCCGGCGTATTCGCCGTTGATGAACTTATCAAACGCCTCATCATGAAATCTCTTCCAGGATTCGATTTCATTGCCCGGATTAATCGGATAAAACAAAGCCTCGTTCGCCCTGGCTGCTTTCATATCTCCGGGCGCATCGCCGACCATAAGAATATGGTTCTTTTCGTACTTGCCTTTAGCAGCGTATTCGAGGTGCTGGGCCTTTTTGCCCATCTCCTGCCCGGCTATAACTTCTGTGTGCCTGGCGATATCGTGCTCTTCCCACTCCCGCCTAAGCGCCTCGTTGGGCGTAGCGGAGACCACGATAACATCCGCTATCGGCTGAATTTTCTCTAAGCTTTCCCGCACATAAGGAAATGGCGGCATTGCCTTGACGATTTCTGCTATTGACCAGTTGACCCGCTCACTCCAGGCAAGTGCAAGCTCTAATTCAGCTTTGGCCTTGTCGTCTTTTGTCTCAGCTATCGCCTGTTTCAGACCGTCATTGCTAAGCAAACTATTTGGGTCATCTACCCAGGCAAAATAGTATGGGTATTGCGGAACTTCAAAGTTTCTTGCTTTGACCATAGGATGACCTGGCAAAAGCTCTGCGATTATTCTCTTGGCTGTTTTATGCCTGTTGCCGCCCCGCGTTTTGGAAAATAAATCTGCAAATTCCTTGCACTCGCGCACCGCCTGGGCTACCGGCTGCAGGCCGAAATAGCCAATCATCCACGGGCAGAAGCATTCCCGCTGCTTTATCCCCATCGTATCAAAGGCACAGCCATCTGAGTCAATTCCCACAAAAAAATTCTTTTTGGGTTTGAAATCTTTTAATGGTTTCGCCGGTTCAATATCAGCCATCCTATTCTCCTATAAACCATCAATCTTATGAATGAACATCTCAAACGCCGCTGAAAGCCGAGAAGCCGCCATCCACAGGGACAACAACTCCGGTAACAAACTTCGCTGCATCGCTTAATAACCACATAACGGTTCCGATTAGGTCTTCCGGCTGGCCGAATCTACCCATTGGCGTATGCTCTATAATTATCTTACCGCGGTCGGTCAGCTTACCGGTCTTGCCGTCTGTCAGCAAGAAGCGGTTTTGTCCGGTCAGAAAGAATCCCGGTGCGATGGCATTGACACGAATATCTTTCGAATAGTTCTGGCAAACATACACTGCCAGCCACTGGGTAAAATTGCTCACCGCTGCTTTTGCTGCTGAGTACACAGGTATATCCGTCAGTGGACGAAATGCGTTCATGCTTGATATATTTAGTATTATACCCCGGCCCTTTTGGGCCATATCTTTAGCTACAACCTGTGTCGTAAGAAACATACCGAGAAAATTCAAATCAAATACGGAGCGTATCGCCTCAGCCGGCAAATCAAAAAAAGACAAATCCTCTGAAGTGGTCGCTTCTTTCCTATTGCCGCCGGTGCCATTAATTAAAATGTCGATTTCGCCAAGCTCAGCAATGGTTTTTTCATGGGCACGCTCCAGACTATTTTTATCCAGCACATCACATTGAACCGCAATGGCTCGGCCACCTTTGGATTTAATTTCGTCAGCCGCTTTCTTTGCATGGGCCTCGGTTAAACTCAATACGGCGATTTTTGCACCGGCTTTGGCAAGTGCCCTGGCCATCGTCCCACAGAGAACCCCGCCGGCTCCGGTAATTACGATAACTTTTCCTTTAATGTTAAATAGCTCTTCCATCGCTATCCTTTCCTGCGGAAGCGCAGAACTGTTTACCCATCCACTACATATACTTCGGCAATTTTTTCTCTAACGGCTTTCGCTCAAATCTCATAAATACAGGCAAGCCGTCTTCTCCAATGGTAATGGGCGCTTCGCCCTGAACCAAAGGCCGAACGTAATCACGCATCGCATCAGTGATATGATTGCCACTATCATTTATAAACTCTTTCGGCACCTTCTTTTCGCCGTTGGCCACGTCTCGCAATTCTGCCAGTCCGGTGGTGCATTTATATTCTTGTCCGCCGAAGCCTTGACGAAGGCGGATTGGCCCTTTTTCACGGACCAGAGTTACCATTTTCCCGTTGACGCCATCCAGCGCGCTCTTTACTGCCATCTGGCCACACATATAGGCCTCATTAACATCGGTCAGCGACGCAAAGTGCATAGCGCTTCGCTGATTGGTGCCGAGCAGATTCCATCGGGCTTTTATTTTGACTTCCTTTTCAATCACTGCCTTGAGCATAGTAGCTACACCGCCTAATTGAACATGGCCGAAACTGTCCCTGGCGAATGCCCCTTTGTCAGCGGTGATATATTCGCCTTTATCATTCTTAAGTCCTTCGCCGGTAACGATAAAGACCCTGCCTAATTTTTTTAGTACCTCGTTGACATCATTGACGAGCTTATCGAATGAAAATACCGCCTCGGGCATATATACAAGATGAGGTGCGTCCTCATCGCAGCGATGCGCAAGACCTGTCGCCGCTGCTATCCAGCCGGCATTTCTTCCCATCACTTCTAAAATCGTGCAGGTATCCGTGGTATAAAGTGCTTCTGTATCTCGCCCCGCCTCCATTGCGCAGGTTGCGACATATTTTGCAACACTCGGATAGCCCGGACAATGGTCGGTAAAGGCCAAATCGTTATCAACCGTTTTCGGAATACCAATACAAACCAGCTCGTAGCCGGCATCGGCAGCTAACTTATTGACCTTATCGGCGGTGTCCATCGAGTCGTTGCCGCCGGCATAGAAAAAGTAGCGGATGTTATGGGCCTTGAAGACATCGAGGATTCTGTCGAAATCGGCTTTGGAATCTTCGAGCGATTTTAGCTTGTATCTGCAAGAGCCGATAGCTGCTGCAGGTGTTTGCATAAGTTGCTCGATAGTCTGCGGCTTTTCAGCAGAGAGAGCAAACAGCTCCTCGGTTAATACGCCCAATATACCGTTGGTTGCGCCTATTACGCAGCCGATTTTGCCTGATTTCATTGCCTCCTGGACCACGCCGCAGGCGCTCGAATTGATTACTGCGGTCGGCCCGCCGGATTGTGCCACTATTGCATTAGGTTTCGAATTCATTGAAATTGTCCCGTTAAACCTATTTACTGTTGACTATTAGCCATAGACTATTTATCATTTTTAAGAAGAAATTGTCAATAATCAATTGTTTGCCGATGTAGCTCAACGGTAGAGCACGGCTTTCGTAAAGCCGGGGTTGTGGGTCCGATTCCCACCATCGGCTGTGTGAATCTTCAACAAAAATACAAATCGCTTCAAGAAATACTCAAGAAACTGGGGAAAGTCATTGTTGCATACTCCGGCGGGGTGGATAGCACGTTTCTATTGAAAGCGGCTGTTGATATGCTCGGAACTGAAAACGTCCTGGCCTGTATAAGTGCCGGCCCTGCCGAGCCGTCCGGCCAATTACAAAGGGCCGAAAAATTCGCACAAAGTATCGGTGTGGAACTAAAAACCATCGATACGGATGAGCTTGGCGACCCAAACTTCACCGCCAATAAGGCCGACCGCTGCTTTCACTGTAAATCCCGCATCTGCAAAATTCTTCTCGATATCGCCAAAGAGCAGGGATTCGACCATGTTATCTTCGGCGTCAATTATGACGACCTCGACGATTTTCGACCGGGCAATCGCGCGATGAAAGTCTTTGGCATTCGCTCACCATTGGCAGAAGCCAAACTCACAAAAGACGACATTCGCCAATTAAGCAGAGAAATGAATCTACCTACTGCGGATTTACCATCATCCCCCTGCTTAGCTTCGAGAATCGCTTATGGTCTGGAAGTTACCGAGCAACGACTAAGACAGGTCGATGAAGCAGAGCAGTTCTTACGGTCTTTAGGTTTTATTGAATTTCGAGTCCGCCATCACGAT
>CAZOQJ010000095.1:0-9386 GCA_964581905.1 uncultured Pirellulales bacterium | reverse complement strand
CTTCCACAACTAGGGCAAGGCACAGTGGATGAAGCTACAGTTTCTTTAGTCCAGATCTTATCACAGCAAGAGCCGTCACAGCAGAATTCGGTATTAGGGTCGCAACATTCGTCCCCGCATTTATCCACACACTCGCCATTTATACAGCATTTGTCAGGGTCGCCGCCGCAGAACTTGCATACGCCATCTATGCAACTTTCACACTTGTTAGGGTCGCAACAATGCCATTGACAGCAAGGCTGATTAGGACCACAGCAATAAGGATGATCTTTATCTGTACAACGTCTTTAACTTTTCAAAGAGCAGGTGTGAGTTCCGTTCCCCCCACCATGAATCGCTACTGGTTCAACTCGTCAGGCCAGATAGCCTGATGAGACTATTTGCTATGGCTATTTACCTTTTTATTTAATAGCAAGCAAAGGCTTACAATCAACACTTTTCTTACTTATTTGGCTCTGCAATGGGGACAAGATTGCCTTTGCTGAAACGAAACTCGGCCTTTTTTATGTTGTCGCTAACAAGCGTATCTTCTTCAAGTCCAAGATTCTTGATGGTAAACGTATCTTCCAGCAAGGGCTTATTTATACCGGTGGTTTCAATAGTAATTTCCGAGGTGATTGTAATTTCACCTTTATTATTTCGTTGCTCTTTCTTAACAGCTTTGGGGATGTATATTTCTCCGATTTTTTTGTAAGTATATTCCTTCAAATCTGTCCTTACGCCGTCATGGTTGGTCGTCTCTGTTCTTAAGGCATTAAAGCTGACTGCCTCATCTACCTCAAGCATTGAACGGATGTAGTAGTCTCCTCCGCCACTCCAGGTAGTTAGAATACGGTATTTAACTCCCTTATCAGTATTTAAGGAGCTTATCTCTATATTAGGGTACCTTCCGACGCGAACATTTCCGTTATCAAGAAAGTGTTTACGTACTTTCAGGAGCGATTCCCAAAGTTTTATGCCACCTTCTCCGCTGGAGTCAAAAAATACGCGAGGATCGCGAACAAATCCTTTTACATTCTCATTCTGGGGTGATTCGATAAAAACCATTTTGCCGGGCGGACCTTTTTGTGATTTTGAATGGAATTTACCATCTGTTAGGTACCACATATAGGATTCGGGAGTCAAAATTGTTCTGGTTCTAGCGGGTCTGCCTTTGTATTTGTCTGGCGGGATAATTTGATTCAAATCAACTGCTTTATACTGCATGGTTGGCTCGACTTTTGAATATAGTTTATCGTTGCGCATATCAACGGCAAATTCGGCAACAGTTTTGTTTTCTCTACATATATGTTTAGAATTACTCGCAATACTGTCTGGATATACCCCGTAGGATTGTTCGGCGGCTTTTGGCCCATAATAATGGCTCATTTCGTGTATATTCATCTGGCCTTGCCATGTGGAAATCCCTTCGTAATTTGCCTTTGCCCTCAACGCGATTAGTTCTAAAATATCAGCATAATTTGCCTCCGGCACTGACTGCCATTGCTGCTCGTCTGCCCCAGTAACTTTCTGTGAAATTGTCAAAGAAAAAAGCAAAGTTATAATGCAGAATGGTATGACCTTAAATTTAATATTCACTTTATCACCTTTTTATTATATCAAAATATTTTTTCTGATTACGTCAAATTCGATCAACATAATCACGGACAACTACAATCATATGCTTCTACAACTACAGCGTCATCATATGGTACACAATCCTGACAATACATCGGGAGTGGAGTAGTATCTATACAATTATCATAGGTAAATTCTTCGCCCGGACTACACTCTTGAAACCAATGTTTAGCCCCCTCTTTACATTTCCGCCACGCATAGCAAGGAACCTCACTCAGAATGTAATCACAGGGTGTACCACCACACTCAGACCAGCAAAAGTGAGTTACTCCAACCGTCCACGATTTCATTTTATCTGCACAACCCGCCGAAGGGCCAGGCGGATCACACCCGCATTCATTATTCCATGCTTCGCAATTACCAGTTGTAGATGACTTGCAACAATCTTTGCATTCCCCATTCAAACAACATTTTTTCGGGTCACCGCCGCATGGTTTGCACAAGCCATCCACGCAGGTCTCACACTTGTTAGGGTCACAACAATTTCCATTACAGCAGGTTTTACCGGAATCGCAGCAATAAGGGACCTAAATCTGTACACAGTCGTTTTTGAACTTTTCAAAGAGCAGGTGTAAGTTTTATTGCCCCACCGTGAACCAGTAGCGGTTCAGGGCCAATTCTAACTTGTCAGGCCGGATAGCATGAGGAGACTAATGGCTGCGGCTATCTGACTGGCGCTTTAATAACCACTCTCTTCCAACGTTCAAGGCATCATCAATACCCATATAACCGCTTTGTTCAATTGTGAGAATTGCCTTACTGATATCATCTATGAACCGCGTACCCGTCGGTACGAATACCTTAAAATCATCCGGAGATAAATTCACTCTCAGCTCTACCTTCTCCATTACATATTTTGTTTCTTTGCTAATTTTGCCATCTTTATCAAAACTTCGCTCTATGTACAAAAAAGGATGCGGTATCCCATTGACATCTTTGTAATTATCTGCGATGGTTTCCCAAACAAGACGTCCATCGGCTGAATGCCGCTGAGTACGGCGAAAACGATATCCCAGCGATGGGTCACAATCTATCCTTTCTTTAGGCGCGTTTTCCCCCCTTCTGACAAATTCAATCCGCAACAAGGGTTTGCCACCCGAATTGATTTTAGTCAAGGTTGCATTTACATCCTCTGGTATTAATCTCTCCTCGATTATCCCCAAAGATGTGAACATGAACACAGCAGTGCGACCTGGCCTTTTCCATAGACCCAAATCCATCGGTTGGTTTGGAGCATTCCCATCACTAATTTCCATATCATAATCACCTTGCATAAGAAAGGTCCTTGACTTTGGGAAATTTATTTTCTGTTCCGGAGGCAATTGGTGTTCTTTTAACAACTTATCTATATCTCTTAATTCCGTCAGTGACATTTTGACTCTGTCACCCACACGGTCTAAAAGCATATCTACCTTTTTTCTACGCCCGCTGGTTTGAGCTTGATGAATCTTATAATAAATAGTATCTTTGTTAAAAGGGGGCGCTTCATTGGAATTAGATTCTTCAATATAAACTAAGTGAGCCGTAGTTGTGGAATCTCGACTATCTGTTACAATCTGGCGAAGTTCAGGCAATGTAATTGCTGGCCCCTGTGCCCTTGCCAATGCAGCAGAACATATTACAAATAACAGTTGAAGAACTATTTTTCGTTCTAAGGTATACATTTTTCATTCTCCTTATTTCTTATATAATTTATACATAATTTTAAATCTTATTTTTATCCAGGAGGGCAGCATCCACATAAGACTCTGGGAGCTTTTTTAATCTCAATCGCAGGCCCTGCCCCACATTCCGAACCTGACTCACACGCGCCTTCTTTGCACGGGTACGTAATATATTTATAGCACACGTTCCAGCCAGTTTGTACGCATTCGGTGCCATCGGGGCAGTCGTCACCATAAATTCCTCCTTCAGCGCAATGCCAGTGCCATTCTTTCTTGCGTATACCCGAACATGTGTGGTCGGAACACGAGCATTCAATCAATACTGTTGTTTCCCACATGGGCCCACAGCAGCATCTAATACACACACCATCTACGCAGCATTTATGGTCTGGGCAGCAGTTGCCATTGCAACAGAACTCGTTTGGTTCGCAGCAAGTGCCATTGCAACACTCGTGATTAGGGTCGCAGCAATAAGGCGAATTTGCATCTGAACAACATATCTTATTCGTGTCGCCGCCGCATGGTAAGCACGAGCCATCCACACAGGTCTCACACTTGTTAGGGTCACAACAAAGCCAATTACAGCAATCTTGATCAGAGTTGCAGCAATAAGGAACATACTTATCATAACCAGCATAATAATAAGTACAGCATTGTTGGCCCGCATTGCAACATTGGCTATCGTCTTTGGCTATGCAGCAGAACTGGGTATTAGGGTCACATTTGTATTCGCATTCTTTGGTGATGGGACTACAGTGATAGCATTGGCTTTTATCGCAACAACTGCCGTGACAACAGGTCATGTTAGGGTCGCCGCCGCAGAACTTGCACGTGTCACCTATGCAGTCTTTACATTCGTCACGGTCGCAACACTGTCCGTTACTACAGCAGGTCCTGTTAGGGTCCCCCCAGCATGGTAAGCATGCTTTTCTTCCGTCACCCACAGGCGTACATTCTTCACAAGTGGCGTCATCACAATCCCATACACAATCACCCTCGCTGTTCCGCTTTTGGCAATCCGGACAACTACCGTTTTAAACTTGTCAAAGAACAGGTATGGCTTCCATTCCCCCACTATAACTCGCCAGACCGGCGCCTGAGGAGACTATTTGCTGCGGCGGTTTGGTTTTTTAGAAGGACAACGTTCAGGAGTACAATACCATTTAACGTTCTTTCGACCGAAGGTCTGTCACTTTATAACCCTCAGGAGGATTGAATTTAAATACCTCATCGGGAATCACAGGATTTAACTCGACTTTCTCAATCCTATAAACCGATTTCTTTTTGAAATCGCCATTGAAATCATATTCTATTTCAGTTATGTTATGAGGAAATCCCTGCGAATCAAAGTTGTTGCACTCCCTAACATGTAGAACCTTTCCCGTCGTATGTATGCAGGCCCTCACATAATAAACTCGTGAATAATCATTTCTATCACATATCATAATATTTCCACATGGCTTTTTATCAGATTTGATCTCAATCTGATCTCTTGTCCCAATGTTATTTGGGTCAGGGCTAATCACAAGATGAACATCATCTGCTAAAAGACCTGTTTTTCTCAGTTTCTCCATTTTGTTCGGGTCCGGTACAAAAACCGGCTCTAACATTGTCCCTTTGTTAACACCGAGAAGTCTTTGAAAAAAAGAAGCTAATCTGGCAAATTTAATAAAATCACTTCTTGCTGGCATTGATTTTTCGTCATTTGCTATTTGTGCATATTTCATCTTATGAAAATACCTAAAGCTGGTATAATCGCCCTTGCGTTTGTCTCCTGAATTTACATGGGTCATTTCATAAGGCGTATTCGGTCCAAGTATTACTTCCGGCCGGACGCGCTCGTGAGGCGTGCCTTCCAGCAGTACCATCTTCGGCCAACCAAGTACCTCATCTATCCGCTGACGATGGCCATCTATTCTAATCCTTTGTTTTATCTTGCGACCGACTTCTTGTTCCTTGAGCGTTCTTTCAACATTTTTCTGAACAGTTCTATTTCGTATCTCAAGATTCTTAGGAGAAAGATTTTCTTTCGGCCCTTCCGATCTTTCGAAAACATCTTCAAACATCTTGCGGATTTCATCTTCAGACATCGGCGGTTCTGTTATCTCCTTGTAAAGGGTAACATCTATCCTGTGAATGGGCTCCTTCCAAGCGGCCGCTGCCATTTTTTGGGCCTGCTCCTCGGTTAGAAGATTTTCTGATACGGCCTTATTGCAAAAGGCGAACAAAAGTAAAACGGAAGCGATAATTCTTATATTAATTTTCATTTTTTAAACTCCTTCAAACAGGTTCTGTCTTGAAATATTATTCCTATTCATTCAACACTGCACGTGCCACCCTTATCTCCGTTAGGATCAACAATATCAGCCTCCACGGGATATATAGAAACGCCTTCGGTACACTTATTGATAAACTCACAGATGCCATTCGGGTAAGCACAGGTAAAATAATTCGCTGCAAAACATGTTGCACAACCAAGTCGGCTTATCATACATGGAATAGCGCAAACAATAATTGCTGCCTCGCTGCAATTTTCAAAGTGATCGTTCCATTCTTCCGTACACTGATAACAATATCCTACTGGATAATCTTCTATAGTTGGATTATTGCACCATCCAGTTGACGTGGCTGCTTCCCATTTTTGGAAGCTCGGTATAATCGTTACGTGCCCCATACAACCAGCAAGCCAAGGTTCACAATCATGGCAGGTCTCTATGTATGGAGGGACAGTCTTGATTTTCCAGCATTCGGATTTGCACACACCATTACAGCAATACTCATCTGGCCCGCAGCAGTCTCCTTGACAGCAGGTTTGCTCATCATTGCAGCAGCAATAAGGGACCTAAATCTGTACACAGTCGTTTTTGAACTTTTCAAAGAGCAGGTGTGGCTTCCGTTCCCCTACCAGGAATCGCTGCTGGTTCAACTCGTCAGGGCGAGACTATTTGTTGCAGCTATTCAATTTCTGTTAGCGGAACAATGTTTAGGAATTATAATAACTTTTAAGGCTTCTTTGACCGCGAGTCTATCACTTTGTAACCTTCAAGGGGATTGAGTTTAAATACTTCATTAGGTATCACAGGATTCAATTCGACTTTTTCGATTCTGTAAACTGACTTCTCCTTGAGATTACCATCTTTATCATATTTTATTTCAGTTACATTATGAGGAAATCCTTTTGAGTCAAAATCGTTGCACTCTCTAATGTACATAATCTTATTTGTTGTCGAAGAGCGACCTTCAATACGATAAACACGAGAGTAGTCTTTTCTATCACATATTAAAACAGCCGTAGAGAAATGGTTAGGATCACCCATTTTTATTATATCCCTTGTATCGGGAGCGTTTGGGTCAGGGCGGATACCAATTCTATTTACGACCTTATTTCTTTTTGCTCCCCGCATAGATTTTCCTACTTCTATAGTGGTAAGGCCGGTTCTGGCAAGCTCCGCCATCTTGTTCGGGTCGGGAATATAATTTAGCGATTTTGGAGTGCCACCTTGGTTTATACCAAGAAAGAATCTCAAGGGCCTCGCTATTAGGATTGGCACACCCACAAACTGGGCGATAGTTTCTTTAGTCCACATTGTTGTACAGACAAAAACCGCATTTATGTCGCCTGCATAGTGATAGCTGACAAAATCTCCTGTATTTGCATCTTTAGTATTGATAAAGGTATCAACGAAAGGCATATCCGGCCCAAGTGGTTCGTTCGACCTGACTTTTACCATGTCAATTCGTTGCTCATCATCCGATATCCATACCCGACATTTTGCCTTACGAGGGTATTTTTGGTCTTCTACCCAGTTTTCGAAGTTTCTCTCTATAGTTTTATTGCGCCTTTCAATTTCATAAGGCTTAAGTTCATCAAGTGAACGTCCCTTGAATTCTCTATCAGCAGATTTCTCGGCTCTCTTGCGAAGCTGCTCGATTGGTTCCGGCGCTAGCATATAATCTTTGAAGTAAGTAACATCTATGCTTTTAATTGGTTCTTTCCAGGCAGCAGCCGCTAATTTTTGTACTTGCTCTTCTGTAGGAATACCACTGGTTTTTTCTGCGCCGTATATATAGCCACAAGCGAAAACCACCAAAATCAAAATATTCAACCTTTTCATAGTAACTCCTTTTTCTAAAATCATTATAGAATGAGGAGACTATTTGCTATGGCTATTTGCCTTTTTGTTAGCGCAAAACAATGTTCAGGAATACAATATCATTTAAGGTTTCTTCGACCGAGGGTCTGTTATTTTATAGCCCTCAGGAGGATTGAATTTAAATATCTCGTCTGGTATCGAAGGGTTTAGCTTGACTTTTTCAATTCTGTAAACCGATTTCTCTTTAAAATTTCCATCTTTATCATATTTTATTTCTGTTACATTATGTGGAAATCCCTGTGAGTCAAAATTGCTGCACTCTCTAATATACATAATCTGATGCGTTGTTGGGAAGCGACCTTCGGTACGATAAACACGGGAGTAGTCTTTTCTATCACATGTTAAAACAACCGTGGGAAAATAGTTGGGGTCACCCATTTCTATTATATCCCTTGTGCCTGGAGCATCTGGGTCAGGGCGGATACTAATTCTATTTACTACCTTATTTCCTTTTGCTTTCGCTCCTCTTACAGGTTTTATACCGACAAGGCCGGTTCTGGCAAGCTCCGCCATCTTGTTCGGTTCGGGAATATAATTTAGCAATGTTGGAGTACTACCTTGATCTGTTCCAAGAAAAAGTTGTAAGCCTAACGCCGTTGTGAGAGGTAACCCTGCAAATTGTGCGATGGTTTCTTTAGTCCACATTGTTGTACAGACAAAAACCGCATTCATATCACCTGCATAGTGATAGCTGACAAAATCTCCTGTATTTGCATCCTTGGCGTTAATAAAAGTATCAACAAAAGGCATATCCGGCCCAAGTGGTTCGTTCGGACCGACTTTTACCATGTCAATTCGTTGCTCATCATCCGATATCCATACCCGACTCCTTGCCTTACGAGGGAACTTCTGGCCCTCAACCCAATTTTTAAAGTTTGCCTCTATCATTTTATTGCGCATTTCAATTTCATAGGGGGCAAGCTCATCAAGTGAACGGCCCTTGAATTCTTTATCAGCAGATTCCTCGACTCTCTTGCGAATCTGCTCGATGGACTCTGGAACCCCAGTATAATCTTTGTAGAAAGTAACATCTATGCTTTTAATTGGTTCTTTCCAGGCAGCGGCCGCTAATTTTTGTACCTGTTCTTCTGTAGGAATACCACTGGTTTTTTCTGCGCCGTATATATAGCCACAAGCAAAAACCACCAAAATCAAAATACTCAACCTTTTCATAGTAACTCCTTTTTTTCAAATCAGCTTAAAACGAAATTCTTAATACTCTATCATTTAGAACTACGGACAGCCAAAACTTGAAAATGCTGGTTTTTTTTCCGGTATGCCATAACTAAAAGGGTTCCTTTCGCAGGTTTCGACAAAATCACAGATTCCACATGGGCCACCACAACAATCGATTCCCGCAAGGCAGTTACCACACGTAGCGGGGTCAAAACCACTAATGGCACATTCAACTACGCACCACGCCCCTTGTGCAGCGCACCAAAGCATCTTGGTAACATCCCAGGTTATCTTGCATTGATACTTATGTCCTACCGTTTGCAATGTATTAGTACATTCACAATGCTCACCTTGGCCAACTCCGACATTTGAACACTTCGCATAACTTTCTATCTCTGTGGTCGTTCCATCGCACATGGGGGGATCACCAACAACATAACTACAACTACTACAAGGCACCGTGTATGAATTTATCGTTTCTTTAGTCCAAACCTTATCACAGCAAGAGCCATCACAGCACTTCTGATTTGGGTCGCCACCACAAACTTTACACTCACCATCTACGCAGGTTTTACAATCGCAAGGGTCGCAACATTCTCCTTCACAGCAGGTTTGATCCTTATTGCAGCAGTAATGAGGGTCTTTATCAGGACAGCATTTTTTTTTCGGGTCGCCGCCGCATGGTTTGCACGAGCCATCCACACAGGTCTCACACTTGTTAGGGTCGCAACAATGCCATTGACAGCAAGGCTGATTAGGACCACAGCAATAAGGA
>CAZOQJ010000094.1:0-9492 GCA_964581905.1 uncultured Pirellulales bacterium | reverse complement strand
ACTGCCACCAATGCAGGCCGTCATCGAACGAAACCTGCAGAAAGTAACCCATCGATTTCCCCTGTTTGTCGGTGGTTAAGGCAGGCCAGAAACGTCTGCGATGGGCAGCGTAATTACAGCTCTCGAATATCTTTGAAAAGTCAAACGCATCGCCCTGGTTAAAAGGCTCGCCGCTGTAATCACCCGCTTCATTGAGACACCATTTGCGATATACGTCCTTTACCTTATAGAAATCAGGATTGGTCGAAGGTGAAAATTTATCATAATCGATATCCTCATCCGCCGGGTCCCAGCCCCTGACCAAATCAAACGTTGCTTCATAAACCTTAAAATCACCCTGACCAATATACTTATGTGTTACGGGCCAGAAATTCTTTTTGCTGCTTAGTGCTGCTATATTTGTTTTTGAGATGCTAAACTGCTCACCGCTCAACTGACAGCTTAATTCAACCTTCCTGCCTGCGCCTTTTTTATAGAACACAATTGCCTGATTCGGCCCGGTCTCCGCAAATCGCGGTACGAATTTAAACTCCAGGCCGATTCTCTCGCAACATCGGTGCAGCGCTTCAGCAAGATTTAATCCCGTGACATCAAGGTCACGAACTATTTGGTTCTCTGTCAGGCCAAGCAGCCGCTCTATGCTGGGTCTCTGCAAATGCCCCGCCGGCAAATACTCACAAAGAAGATAATCAATCACTTCCGCATAGCTGAAGAGCTTACTTTGCGACGGCTCAGCACAAAAGGTCGTGAAACTGCTGCCGTTAATTTCTGTGGGCGTCGGACTCGCATTGGCCCTGCCTGCAGGATTAAATGCAGTATCAAGACCAGCCAAAAACATGGTCGAACCATCCGAGCTGCTTACCCGCTGACCATATACGGTGATACGTTCCATTATCGCGCTGAAATCTCTCGCTATAATCTCCACACTTTCGCCGTTGTTGCCGAGTTCTGTCTCGACGGTTTCTATCTGACCTTCAAAGACAGAATGGCTAAAAGCCGCCGCTGCCGGCGGTATACCGTTAAAGTATCGCCGGATACTAACAGACCTTCCCATAGCAAACACCGGCTCAATCTCTTCAGCATCTCTCACTTCGTCGGCCGGATACGCCGCCGGATTGTAAGCCAATTTAGCCCTGCTAAAATCCGGCCAGCCGTCACGCACAATCCCTAACAGCTCAAGATTCGGACACAATATCCCATCAAGCAGCACCGAAACAGTAACACTCGGAAGTGCTAACTCACTTTGAACCGGCTGAAAAAAATCAACTCTGTTGGACATATTTTGGTAACTCTCAAATGACTTTCATTCTTTCTTTAGACAGCTTCAGCGTTTAAGATGTTGATTGCATCCGGATTTATCGTACTAAGCTGGATTATTAACACGGCCTGTGTGCTATCGGTTACGCCATGGTTATCTTCGGCCTTTATTGCAAACAAGTATCTGCCGGCGTCAAGTTCATCAGTTAAGTAACTGTAAAACCTGCGTCCCTTATAATCTATCGTTGCAATAGGACTTTCATAGTCTATTTGACCCGTCCCGCCGTCATAATAAATCCTGAAATACTTTGGCGCGGACTTCTGCCCGATAGGGCAATAATACCAGAGCAGTTGCACCTTATCGCCGTCGGCTTGTTTGGCACACCAGCCGAAAATCTTATTCGGCTGCGGCTCTACCAGATTGCCATCAGCATCGAGCGAAACTTTAACTGCGGCAGATAATGTATGTTCCTGATACCCACATCCATTGACACGGCGAACAACATAGAAATATGCCGAGCCGTTATCATGCGGAAGATAATCCGGCGGCGAGATTGTACCGGCGTTAAAACCGGCTACTACCAGCAGATTATCAAAATCTACCTGGTTCATACTCGGCCCACGATAAAGCTCCGAGCAGCCGGCAATGCGCATCCAGAACCAGCCCAAGCTAAGCACAGTGCCGATTTTGTAGGCATTGCCTGTCATGCCGGAAAACAAGGCGTCTTTTAAAAAGCGCTTTTCCATTAACCCGGCGTCCTCTCAATTGTCGATTCATTATCGCTCGGAGTATGGGTCAAAATAATAGTCTCGCCATCGTCATCATAATAATCAATCGCACCGGTGATTTTGTTTTGGACGGCTTTATTCAAAAGAACCTTAGCTGCTTTAGCAGCATCCTGGGAAAGGTCAACTACGCTGGCTGAGCCTGCTTTTGAAACTTTAGTTCTGTCGTAAACGCAGTTTGACAGAGCGATTTTTGAACTATTAAAGGCTTCAATATCACTGGCTGTGCCTGCGATACTGCTGCTATAGAAGTTACAATTCTTAATTGCCCATTCGCTGCTAAAGACAGATATAAAACCTGCCAACAATGCACTTGCATCACCAGCGGCACTGGCCTTAGTGACAGCTACCAAGTCACAATTTTCAAGAATAACTCTGCCTTTCTTGCACATGATGGCATAACATTTTTGGCTAGAAGCATCGGTACGTACTGCACGCGCTATCGTGTTTCTTACGAGCATCCCAAGGTCATCAAACTCATGATTGCCTAAAATCAATGCGGTAGCCAGTACACCTACAGACGCTCCATTAGTTTCAAATATACAACCATCTATAAAGAATCCTTTGTTACCAATATTCGCACCGTCATAAGTGCTTTTGAAATAGCTATTGGTAAGGCGTACATTTGTGCAAGAAGATAAAAAGAGGCCGTCATAAGGACCATAGGAATAACAATTGTTGATGATAATGTTGTTTTTGTTTGCACCTTCAATGCCTCTTTTACCCGTTACCTCCGTAATGAAAGACAGATTATGTAATTGCGTGTTATCTTCAATCACGATAGCATCATCAGCATCAGGGGTTATCCTGCACAAATCACGGTGCGTTCCGATTAGACGCAGGCCTTTATTTGTAGAATCGAGGTTAACAGTCTCTACATAATCCCCGGGCCAGATAACAATGATGTCACCGTTTGCAGCAGCGGCTACAGCAGCACCGATAGTCAGCTTTGCATCATTAGCAAGATTGACAGGATATTGTCCCGCGTGGCCGCTATTACCATCGTTACCGGATTTAGCAACGTGCCAAATATGTGATGAATCTAAATGATACATATTTCCTCCTATGCTTCTTCAGTCCATGTTCCATTTTTTGCTATCGTCGCCCAGTCACCGTTTGAATCGGCAATCAATGTCAAACACGCCCCGATAGCATTGGCCGATTTATATTTATCAGCCGTCTGGCCGCTGTCATCTCTGATTGCTGCTGTGCCCGGGTCAACTCGCAGTTCCTGCGCCGCTTGAACCGCAAATGTAAACACAGTCCCTGCCGGCGCCGAAGCAGGTAATGAAATTGTGACTGTACCGGCAGCACCGAGATTCGTGTGAACGCTGCCGGATTCTACATCTGTTAGTGCATCATCGTCTGTATGGGCCTCGATGGTTTTCTTTATACCGCCGGCTCCATAAGGCAGCACGAAGTTATGTCCTAAGCGACAATCGGTGAGTAAATCAATGTCACCGCCTGAGGTGCTTACTATCGCCAATCTAATATGAGGCGTCGCTGCCATATCCGGAAAATCGCTGTATTCATTGGTTACGAGATTCCCAGCCGAATCCAAATAGATATAAATATCGTCTTTATCATCCGCCAAGGTATTGCCCGATGAGCCGGAGTAACTGACCAGCTGAGTACCAAGCCAGAATTTGCCCGCCCTGACGCCGATATCCAGTCCGTCTTCGTCATAGACCCGTAAATCATTCGCCCGTCGTGTTGAAAGTAATAATCGATACAGCAGCTTTCGAAATTGCAGGTAATACGGCGCTGTGCCGGTCGGAACATACTCGACTCCGGTCTCGCTGTCAGACTGGATATTCAGCAACTCATTATCTGATGGATATACTTCAGCCATAATATTCTCCTTGTTACTCTTATGAGATACTCAGTACCAATTGATTTGTCTGTTTGTCGAATGAAGAGATACTCAGCTTCTCAGCAGGTTTGGGTATTGGTGTTACCGTGAACGGCCCAGATTCGATGGCACCGGCTTGATTGCCCACCCCATCGGTTAGTTTGACAGCGAATTTGTAAGTACCCGCTGAAAGTTGCGGACTGAGCCATCCAAACGTATCGGCATCAAGGCCAAACTTTCCTCGGCCGAAACTACCCTTTCCAAATCCAACCGCAGCAGACGAATCGTAACCAAAGTCACTTCTGCCAAAGCTGCTCATTCCAAAGCCCGCTTTATCCTGCCACGCCGGCCAGATTCTTACCGGAAAATCATTAAGCGGGTTATCGTAATCTATCTCGCCCTCACCAGCGTCATAGTAAAATTGACAGGTTGCGCCAATCGGCAAATTCTGACTACGCAGCATAGTGATTTTGACCCGGCCGCTCTGACCGGCAGGCAAATCAAGCTCGTCGCTAAAATCAATATCCGCCTGCTCAGCTTCAACTGCAAAGACCTCAATCCTGGCCGGCAGCTCGAAAGACGCAGGGAGCGAAACAAGCATCCATCTTTGCTGGCTGTCGATTGTTGTCCCCGCATACCGGCCGTTGACATAAACCTGATAGAACTTATCGCTGAAGGTTGACCGCCACCTCACCAATGCTGTCCGGGCACTTGCGATATATTCACCGTCCGCCCAGATTCCGCAGGGCAGCTCGAAAACCCTGACGTCTTCAATACCAGTTCTGATAAGTTCCATTACCACTAAATCCTCAGCTGCGTATAAACAATTTCATAATCGACAACTACACCGCTGCCGCTCGTCCGCTCATTACTTACTTTGAAAACGTCCATGCGAAGATGAGTAAAGCTTCGGCCGGTATCATCTATAAGTGTGTGCGTGTTACCATCCATATAAGCTGATATCGCGCTGATTCTGGTATCCATTTGCGCCCTGCTTGCCGCGCGCAGCACGCCCTTTTGCGTTACCTGCCTGCTGCGTTGGCCCAGGTCGATGCTAATCACGCCATCCAGTCCCGGCATCGCCCTTTCTATGGAAGCTCGCTTTATGCTCGACGCCTTAATCTCCAACCCGCCTGCGGCGGACCCATCAAATAAATCTTGTCCATCCAAAGTTACATTCATTTTCAGTCTCGCACCAACCTTACGGATGCTCCGGCTTTGGTAACATCAGCCACCCCATCAGAGCCGACATCAATACTGAGTCGGCACCGCTCTCTTGCCTTTTCAAAAAGTTTTTGATAGTACAAACTCTTCTTCCAGAAATTCTCATCTTCGCCTTTACTGGCCAACATCGCATACACACCTGAGATAACCGCAAAAACCGACGACGCCCTCAAGACATCAGTATCGAGAATATCCTCAGCAGAATAGTCACTGGCAGGATTACCCGGTGCAATACCAAAGTATTCAGTCAGCCGAAGTCCCGCTTCGGCTGTCTGTGGTCCAAAAGTACTTATACGATAGGACACGTCTGTCGCAGCCGGTGGAGCTATCGACTCATCATCCGAGTATGTCCTGATTACTGAAACGCCAAGCTGTGTCGCCGAATCCACAGACACTATCTCATATGCACCATCAAGCAAACCATCCGCAGATTTCAGATATATAACTTTGCCCGCCGAGACCTGCGCGCTTACAAAATCCGCACCGCTTGCGGTAAATATCGCCCCCGTAAGTGTCCCATCCGTTCCCGCTGTTAATACCTGTCCCGGCAGATAAAGCTGCGTGAAAAGTATCGGCTCATATTTTAGAATGTCTGCATCATTTGAGAAACTAACCATCTTTAATCCTCTTTCTCAGCGGTTAGCGTATAGCGTACAGTGTATAAGAAAAACTGTACGCTCTACGCCTCACGCTGTACGCTGTTTTTAAACGGTAGCCAAATCGCGAATAAGCCCGTGTGCCGCTTCGTTTTTAAGCTCGAGTGTATATTCGCCAATCAGTTCGCCGCACTCATAGTCACCGCTGCTCGCCAACGGCTTGAAATGAAAGCTCCGCCCCGCCAATGGCAGCACTTTGACGCGGGATGAATCCAGCAGCAGCACCCCGTCTTGCGGCATCCATCGCGAAGCAACAATCCTGCAAACACCGAAATCACTCTCGTAAACGCTAATCATATCGGTGAAAGTAGTATCGCCGGCTCCGTAGCTGCGGCTCCCAGAGCAGAAGGTGTTGATTTTTCGCTTCTGAAAACCACCGACTACTATCAGGTCCACGTTGCCGGAACTTGACTCCCAAGCCTTCCTGAGCACATAATTAATCTTGGCCTCATTAAGGTCGCTGCCTGTCGGAAAGCCGCTGTCACCAACACGAAATACATTCGTTGAAAGGTGTTGAACAATTCCTTCCATCGACCTTCGTACCGAGCCGCTGCCTTCGGGATTGCTCGCCGTCTGGCCGCCATTGATAACTGTATTCTCAAGGTCACGAAGCAGCTCACGCAGCCGCTCCTGTTTTTGATAATCCATCTCGTCAGACAAACCTAACTGGCTCGCAGCCATATCCGTTCCGCTGACCTCCACCGCAGCGGTAAATATCTGCGTGTAGTTACTGCACCGGCTGCGATTAGTAAATCTGGCGCCGGGCTTGTCCGCACCCTCAAGGGCTGCATTTCCGAGGATGTTGATTACCTGGTTATCAGCAAGGTCCTCCGGCGTTGTCCCTGCATATCCGCGAACTACCGTCAGTGTATCGCCGCTGATATCGGTTACGAGCATCAGCTCTTCGCTGCTTTCGACCTGAATCTGGTCACCTATGCGAAATCTGCTGCCGTTGTCGACATCGAACTCTGTATCGGAATCCGGGTTGGTCCAGGTATTGTCATTAATAGCGTCCTTATTAGGCAAAAGCTCGTCCTCAAGCCACTCATGATGCGTGCTCGTTGCCTCTCTCATCGGGTCGCCCAGAGCATCCAGCAACGGCGTCTCGTAAGGCGAAATTATCCCGATTAAATCTGATACATCCTCTGCCAGCTCCGGCAGAGTCGTTCCCGCTGAATATGTCGCTTTTCCTGTAAAAGCCATCTATTTATTCTCCTTTCAATCACTTTCCTGCTTAACGCTGTACGCTATAAGAAGTTTCTTCGCAGTTTCAGATACTCCTGCAAATCTGTTCGATTACCTGTGGTTGCCGCTTTCTTGGCTGCTCTTTCAAGAGCCGCCTGACTGTTTGTCACTCGCTGCCTTACTCCTGCCGTCCTGGTAACCTTCAATGTCGAACTGTCTCCTGCGAACAGATATTGCTTTTCTTTTTTCAACTGCTCAACTACACTTTCCAAATCCGCTTTTTGTTCGCCGTTCAGTCTGGCTTTTGCAATTAACACAGCCGTTTCCATATCAACCGTCCCCGCAGCAGACAGTTTGCGCATCAGTTTCTGCTCGGTCTGGATGTCGCTTAGCTGCTCAGACAGCTTTGTTAGCTGCGACCCGGCCTGTGCCAATTGCTCGGACAGAACCTCGGCCTTTTTCTCGGCGCTCTGCGCCCTCTTGCGATAGCGGATTGATTCAGCCACCGGAACAAGCTTTAAGTTATCGCTGTCACCGGCTGACTCTTCTGTCTCTGACAAAATATCTTCTGTGTCAATCTGACTCATACAATTTCCTTTGTGTTCATTATTCGTAGTTTGTTGTTCATCGATGAGCTATGAACTCAAAACAATGAACTATTTACTATAAACTCTCATATCCTAATTCCTTGAGCACCTGCTCAGTTGATACGCCCAGCTCTTTTTTGAGCTGGGCCTCTTTTAGTTTTTCCATCATATTTTCCGGCAGCGGGCTGGGGAAAATAACATCTACCTCTCTTTGGAACTCAGAGGTCCTGTAGATGTCGGCCTTATCGAGTATTGACAGGACAAACCGGCAGATTTTTTTCAGCCCTTCGCTGTATGTAAATTTCTTTCGTTCAGTTTTGGACAGCATTCCCATAAGCGTCAGTCGAAGGGCCACCGCGCTGGTAAGGTTGCCGAGTTTGTTTTTCAATACGCCCGCGACAACCGGCGTTACCCCGCTGGCCTTGTCCATTGCCTCGCGGATTTCTGCGATGTGCAAGGCCTCGCTCGGCGCCGCTGCATCTCCGCCAAATTCTTCGATAGACGCATCCGGATTGTCCGTGTGCCACATCCTGCCCGGCGAGACGGGCCTGTCCTCAAAACCCTCTATGCCTTTTCCAAGATACATCTTGAATGACTGGAACGTAATCCTGTTTGCCCTGTCGCACAGTCTCGTATTAAGCTCATCCTGCAGTGGTATCAACGGCTCCACATCACTCAGCCCCTCGTAATAATACGGCTGAGCAACATTCTGGATATGCACAACCGGCAGAAATCCCCACGGCAATTCACCCTCCGCTACGAGCTGTTTGTCTTCATATCTCTGCCAGGCCGAGTCCGAAGTAATCTCCGTCACCACTACCACCTGCCGGGTATCGCCGCTTTGCTTGCCCCACAAAAACAGGTTGGAAAGAAAAGAGTTCTTATTGGTCATCGCATTTCTTTTCTGGTAGAAGTGCTGCACGTAGAATCTTATTTTTTTATAGTCGTTTTCATCCAGAACAGGCAGTGCTCTCGGTGCTTCAATCAGCTCAAGGCCGATTGTCCGTGCCAATTGCAGCACATCTTCAAACGAAGTTTTTTTAGAGGGTGAGGAGGAAGAGAAGGAAGACGAAGTGCGTTTGAAGATATCTGTGCCAGGCCTGACAAGACAATCGACAAAGCCGTAAACACCTCCGAGCACCGCCATATCCTGGAAAAATCCGATTCCGCCGTTAGCCGCAAAAACCGCCTTTAATATGGCCTCAATCTCTGTGCGTTTTTGGCTATCCGGCGACCTCGATATAAAACTAACTGGTTTACCGAACAAAAAATCGACCGCTGAATTTATTCGCCAGGCAATATCATTTTCAACGACCACTTCTTTTCGCTGCACATCTTTGACTGCCCGGCCGCCGAATACTCCTGCATCACTGCGATGCACCAGCCCTGTTATTCTCGCAGGCAGCCCGTACTCCTGCGCCTGCACGTAACATCTGCCCGACTCGCCCGCTCTTTTGTCATAGCCGCTTATGTCGTTTAGCTCATATGTCGTATTTGCATAGTACTCCCACAGCTTCGTAAAGTGCTTCTGCACATCAACCGAGTGCTCATCAACGAGCCATTCGAGGAAATCCACATTCAGCCCGCTCTCAGCAGCGTTAAAAATTTCAAACTCAAATCCCATACTCAATCTCCACTTTTCTGTTTCAAACATTCGTCGTCGAGCAGCCATATCAAAGCTCTCTATAATTGGACGAACCTGCACGTTTGATTGAAATTCGGCCGATTTTTTAAGAAGTGAATTTGCGTAAGTGCTTATTCAGAAATGAATAAAAAAAATTTTGTTTTTTTCGATTTTTGCGCGCAACTACCTGCGTATTTGATTGAAAATATTTTATAACTCTATATATAGAAGGTGCTTATAGCAGATTTTTTTACAATCCCTTGTGAATTAAGGACTTAAAGTAGGGGCGATTCGCGAATCGCCCTTTCTAACGCCTTCTTT
>CAZOQJ010000093.1:0-9494 GCA_964581905.1 uncultured Pirellulales bacterium | reverse complement strand
GCACGAAACCTGAGCGTGTCTAATTCACGTGCCCGGATATATCTGTCTCGGGCCTTGTCATACTCGCTCATTGCCCAATAGCATCGGCCCATACGAAACTGCAGGTCGGCATAACAATCATCGATCTTGGTGGCGGCCAGATAATGCTCCACCGCCCCGGCATAATCACCGGCTAACTCGCATTTCACCCCTTGTTGGTAAATCTCGTCCCATTTTTTCTCTTCTGCCTCAGTCAAACTCTGCTGATGAAGGCAAGCAAGCGGCGGACAATCTTTAAGATTACTGCCTACAGTACAGAAAATTATCTTTGCACCACCTCCGCAAGCTATTTGTCTAATATCTTTAAGATTACTTTCAAAATGCTGGTACACACTACCCAGGCGCTTATCTTCTGCCCGGATTTGCTTTTCAAGAAACATTCCCAGCCCACGCCAGTACGCCGGCCTATCTCCTTCAGGGCTTACTAACTCGAATAGGTTCATTAGCAACTGCCCCAATTTCGTAGCTTTAATCGCGATTCCGAAACGTATTAGAGGCAAGCTGCTTGAAAACCGGCTAAAGACAGTTCCCGGCCCATACGGCCCGACCACCTCGTTGTTGCCAAGATACACGATAAAAAGGTCGGGCTGGTGCTGAGCACAGTCTTTTGCTATTTCCAAGACCACATGGGAATTTATAGCTGGCATTGCAACGGTAATGACCTCAAAATTTGCTCCCGGATACTGCTGCCTCAACAATACTTGCAGAACCCTTCCAAAACAAAATGCATCATCCGGGTCACCCTTGGCAGCAGAAGCGCCCAGCACAAAAATTCGATAAGTGCTGACCGGCTTGTCCGCTGGGAAAACGAACAAGCTAAGGTCTCGGGCGATGTGTGGCGGAAAAAACCGCCAGCCAAATCTGATGTTGTCACGGTAGGCATCTCTGCCCTGCGATTTACATTTAACGATAGCGTCCGGAGAATAGCCATAACCGACTATACGCAGACCAACCTCCAGCAGTAAAAAAAATAGAATCGGGATGATGGTAAGCGCAACAATACGAAATAGCCACAAACGCCAACCGGTTATTGGCTGACGCATCACCTTTTTTACGTCCTTTTGTTTTACTCCACTCATGGAAAGAGATTTTTTCTTTATCGGCGAGTGCTTTTTGGTTCTATGCCGTTTGGTATCTCTTTTAGTATGTGATACTGATTTCCTACTTTTTCGGCCTTTGGCACACATTTAACTACTCTTTTACCGGTGAAAGATTTTTTTAAGGGCACGCTTTATATTCATCGGTTATTGCGCATCGGCAAATTAGTCAACTTAACTGACTTTTTATATGTTTTAGTCAGTCAAGTTTTTTCAATATAGCTTGCAGTGCATTACGTGTCTTGATGGAATTTGGTTCTATCTGTAAAGCGGTGCGAAGCTCTTTTACGGCCTCATCACTGCGACCTTGTTTTTCCAGCATAAGGCCCAGATTATAATGTAAATCCAAATCGTCCGGCACAAGTATTAAACCATCGCGACAGGTTTGAAGTGCTTTGTCGATTTTACCCTGACTATACAGCACTATTGCCAGATTATTGTATGCCTGTGCATAATTTGGCCTGAATCGAACCGCTTTAGAATAACATTTAACAGCCTTGTCAAGCATGTTCTGAATGTGATACGCCAATCCTAAATTAAAATATGCATCAGCATAAATTGGATTGATTTGTATCGCCCTGAGATTATTGTCGATAGCTGCATCCAGGTTTCCCAGTTGGCCGGATAAGGAACCTAACTTGGCATATGCCTGATAATGATTTGGCACAAAATTTAGAACCAGACTATACTGCTCGTTGGCAGCCTTGTAGTTCTTCAAATCTTCCAGGAATTCACCATGTTTCCAATGCAGCCACCAGTCTGAAGGTGTTTGCTGAATCGCCCGGCGATACTGAATTTCAACTTCATTAAGAGCCTTCGGAGAAAAAGAATCTTTAAAGGCCTTGAGTTTTTGCTCCATTTGCCTGACCCGCTGGTTATGGTATAGCTGGTTGGTGAACGGCGCCTGCTTTACATAGACATTCAGGACCTCATCGGCAATCTTGTATCGGCCCCAATCTGTATATGCTAAATATAGCGCACATTCCGCCTTGGTAGACAATGGCCGTTCATCTGCCCTGTAATGTTTTATTCGCTCCGGAAGAATCCCTTCGACCTGCTTGAAAATTGCACCGGCCAAAAGATAATTGCCCTCGAAATTCATGTGGACGTGCTCATAAAAAAGCTCCTCCCCCGGAGTCTCATGGGGACTGTTTTCTTCAAATGTCCTCACAGCATCCAACAGGTAAACACCTTCTGCAGCTCTATCGCAAGCTACATTACGAATAATCTCATTGATTCGATTATCAGCACGAAAGCGAAGCGTATCCAGTTCGCGCGCTTGAATATATCTTTCCTTGCTCCTGCCATATTCGTTCATATCCCAATAACACCGCCCCAGGCGAAACTGCACGTCCGCATACTTATCATCGCTCTCGGCGGCAGCCAGATAACATTTAACTGCCTCAGCATAATTGCCGTCTGTCTCATATTCCGCTGCTCGCTGATAAAGCTCGTCCCAGCTTTTTTCCTCAGTGTCTGTTAGATTCGGCCGATGAAGCGATGCGAACGGCGGATTGTCTTTTAGATTGCTGGGCACAGTGCAAAAAATCGTTTTTATCCCACCCTTACAGGCAAGGCGACGCATATCCTGCAGATTCCTTTGAAAATGTTTGTAAACCGTTTTTAGACGAGGGTCATCGGCTTGCACCTGTTTGTCGAGAAACATTTTCAAGCCGTGCCAAACCTTGGGGACATCTCTGGCACCTGCTGATTCCAGCAGATTCGTTATAAGCTGGCCCAGTTTAATAGCTTTAATTGTGATTCCGAGACGTATTAGAGGTAAGCTGGCTGAAAACCGGCTAAAGACAGTTCCCGGCCCATACGGTCCGATAACCTCATTGTTGCCCAGGTACACTATAAATAAGTCGGCCTTGTGACGGGCACAGTCTTTTGCGATTTCCAGAACCGCATGAGAATTTATAGCCGGCATTGCAACAGTAATGACCTCGAAATTTGCCTGTGGATACTGCTGACACAGCATAACCTGTAGGATTCGTCCGAAACAAAATGCGCCATCCGGCGTACCTGCTGCAGCGGAAGCTCCCGTCACAAAGATTCGATAGGTATCGTTTGATTTATCCGCAGGAAAAACAAAAGGGCTGGCTGCACGGGCGATATTTGGATGAAAGAACCGCCAGGCAAATTTGGCATTATTACAATAAGAGGCCGTGCCGTTTACTTTGCATTTGATAATTGGGGAACTGGGAAAACCGTAGCCGGCCACGCGCAGGGTAACCTCCAGCAGCAGCAACAGAACTGCCGGAATAATAGTAATCGCAACAATACGAAACAGCCAGAGACGCCAACTCGTCAGGGCGGAGCCTGCCGTAGCCCGACCGGTTATTGGCTGATGTGTCACCTTTTGTTTATTTTTCCGGCGTTTGGCACGCATCTATATACTCTATTTTTTATATTCAATCGGTCTTTGCAACATCAGGTGATTAACTGGCCGTAGCTTTTTTCAGGTATTCTATTTCAGATTTGGTTAGTGCTCTAAATTTCCCAACGCCGAGGCCTCGTGTCGTGAGTTTGCCGATTTGTGTTCGCTTAAGTGATTTTACCGGCAGAGCAATTCTTACCAGCATTCTGCGAATCTGCCGGTTAAGACCCTGACGAATAGTGATTTCCATCAGAGATTGCTTATGGCTGCGTTTCAATATCTTTACCGATGCTCCAGCCGTCCTGCCTCCAACCAGCCAAATGCCCCTTTTTAACTTTTCTATCTGTTCAGGTGTAATTTCTCCCTTGACTGCGGCAACATAAGTCTTGGGCATTTTATATCTGGGATGCGTTAATTTGTTGGTTAATTCACTATCGTTGGTAATGATGATTATTCCGGTGGTATCGGCGTCGAGTCTGCCGACACAAAAGATACGCTGTCGAGCGGGAACCATATCCACTGCTTTTTTTCTACCCTGGGGGTCATAGTTTGTGCAAATCACACCTTTGGGCTTATTCAGGAGAAAATACACTTTCCGCTGTTGCTGAATTTTTCTGCCGTTTACCGTTATCACATCTTTTTGAGGGTCGACAAAGGCCGGCAGCGCATCTACGACCTTGCGATTTACCTGCACCGCCCCGGAGAGTATTAATTCTTCGCATTTTCTGCGTGAATCAATACCCGCCGCTGCCAGAACCTTTTGTAATCTTTGCTCAGCCATATATTAATTGGTTATTGATTAGTGATTAGCGATTATTGTATACTTCGTTTATTATGATAACAACAATTGTTTTTGATTTAGACGACACACTTTATGATGAAGTCGAGTATTGCAGGAGCGCCTTCACAGCCGTTGCCAGGTTTCTTGCCAATTTGCCCGGGGCTCCATCTTCTGAGCGTATTTTTGATTGCTTATGGGAACAATTCGCCGCGGGCAACCGCACAAGGACATTTAACGCGGCGCTTGATGAGATTGACATAAACTATGATGATAAATTTATCACCGAACTGATAAAGGTCTATCGCAACCACATCCCAAAAATAACACTGCCGCAAGACAGCAGGGACATCCTGCGCCAACTAAGCGATAAATATACGTTAGCTCTATTAACAGACGGCTTTTTGCCGGCCCAAAAGCTAAAAGTTCAGGCATTGGGAATCGAAAAATTCTTTAAGTGTATAGTGTACACCGAAGAACTTGGCAGAGACTGCTGGAAACCTTCACCGGCCGGATTCGAGAAAATAATGCAGTCACTAAACGTAAGGCCGGAAACTATGGCCTATGTTGCTGACAACGAGGAGAAGGATTTTATCGCACCAAACAAACTCGGATTTTTAACAATTCAGCTCATTCGTCCTGCTCGGATTCACACAGAATCGTGCGACCAACCTGATGCTGCGGCACAATTCATAATCCACAAAATAAGCGAATTACCGACTCTTTTAGAGAGATTTTGAGAATACAGAGCGGTTGTATTAGACTAAATAAAGTTTGGGCTTTCAAATAAGAAAATTTTATAAGTCCGGCAAGCATAATTGGTTTTAGCTCTACGTATTCTAACGGGGTAAAAAGAAAAGGCTGTGCGCTAAATTGCACACAGCCCTTTTTATTATGTAAATTGACAAACTTTAACTACGGACACGCATTTGTCCAGAAGTTGTAGGGTCCAGTTGTAATTGGCGGCTGGTCGCAAGGAGGAACCGAAGCCTCCGGCTTGCCGAAGTACGCAGCGAAAATATTCAAATCCGGGATACCGACCCTGAACGGCCCGGTCTTTTTATGGTCGAAGTCTGCACAGATGCCTTTGTCTATCTCAGCCAATACAGTATCCGTCTTGCCGAAGCATGCAGCGAGCAGGTTCAGGTCGAGAATGCCAACCCAGAATGGACCTGTCTTCATGCAGTCCGTATCACCGCGGCACTGTCTGCAACAACACCAGCAACAAGGACTGCCCCAGGTAAGCCAATCGCTGTGCTCCAGAGGGCCGGCATTACCGCCAATCAAACACTCTTCGTACAATGCGGCGCCTGGCCAGAAGCCGCCAGCGAGCTCATAGCTGCCGCCTGCCATTACACCTGCATCCGGCTGACCAATCGTGCCGCTGAGAACGTACGTCCCGCCGCTGCTTTGATTGATGCCACCGCCGTCTATCGTATTCCAGCTTAAATCGTAACCATTGCCAGTCTGAGCATAAGCATTAACAAGGATAAGCACCCATAGAACAAGCACTGTGATAAAGTGTTTATGACTAAATATTTTTAATCTTACGAGTATCATTGTAAACCTCCTTTACATCAATTTAAGAAACTCATCTTTTGGGCTATTTACCTATTGTCTTTTTCAGCTTTCTAATTTCACAATTTCATAATATATGCGAGAGCATAGTAAGGCGGAAGATGGTTTGCATTTGAAATCCCATGGCTGTGGGGTTGGTTGCCACCAACAGTAGTTGTATCGCGCTTTGTATTCCATCTTTGAAAACCCCACTCGTCGTTATTCCCACAATCTTTAGAGTTTAAATTTTGCACACTCTCATATCTATGAGAATGTGCTGGCATTTCAGCTATAGTTAAAGTATGGTTCCCCGTGTTTCCACCGTGATTATGCTGAGTAGAACCTCCTGTACTGCCTACACCATAAGAACCGCCGGCAGCAATAATAAACCTGTTTCTTAAGTCCGGCGTGCCATTACTCCCATTACACAACGCCCAGCCGGAAGGAATATCAGACAATGACCCGGACCACATTATAATCCCGCCCTTTGGCACACCATTATCGGCATGAATCGCGTACGGCGTTGGTGTTACTTCCTGGCGCGGACTTAGCGTCACAAAATCATTGGGGTCATTGCTATCGCCCGGCCGAACCGCTATGCCCAGCCAGCGGGAATCACCGTTAAATACATTAGGGTCGCCTTCAGCAAAATCCAATTTCTCTGTAAAGATACCATCCTCTACATCCCGTTCATTTGTAGCAATCGTACATCCCAACTGTTCACCAAGAACTACATCCGGACTGTCGAATAGCTTAAACTCAAAGTCATAATACCCACATGAAGGGACACTGCTGTCTCTCAGCCATCCCTGGTACGTAAAGGCCGTCCCAATATCAGGAGGTATAACCTTGATGCGCAACGAATCTTTCTCTATCTTTGACTGTAATGGATGGCCATAAAGCTTCAGAATGGTTTCGCCAATTTGCAGTGCATCATATTGAAATATGAAATGAACCCCTGTCCATGGATAATAAGTGATAATCTCATATCCACAAAAATCAGGTTGATCAATTGGATTCACTTCGGCACTGGAGCCAGCCTCCGGCGTTGTTTCAAGATGGTAAAAATCGCCAAGCCCATTGCAATCATCAAAGCCAATATTATCCAAGTACCCATTATGGTCATTCGAATCAACTTCTACCGTACAAGACTGCCCAAGCTTAATGGTAATTGAATCGACATCCTCACCGTTCACAGTTAGTTTTTGGTCTCCGTTTGCCATCGAGGCCAAAACCAATACCAGTATTAATGTAATTACCCGTTTCATTTTGAACACCACCTTTCAATTGTTCGTTCTCTCACAACAAATTTAGTTTTCATCCTAAAAATCATTAACAGACACAACAAACTAACTTCAGATTCTTTTTCCCATATCCCGCCCTTTCAAATTGTATGATAAAATTATTACAATGGCAAAGCTACGCAACTGAACCCACAAAATTGCATAGCATCCATAATATACAGTCCACAAAACCACAAAAACGTTACATTCTTTTTCCGAAATTTTTAATAAATCTTTTTCGGGCTCCTTTAGTAAGTCAGTACTGCTTTTGAAACCAAGTAAACTCTGACCAAAAAATCCAACGAAGATATCTCCCGGAACACGACCAATCTGGTCAGAACTAACTGCCGAATTTGCAGACCTCGCGCGCATCGCAATACATCCTCTCTTGCTCTAAGCAACAAAGGTAAAATATTACTTACTAATAAAAGGAGTCGCTAAATCCGAAAGGCAGGTCGGGTTTGAAGATAGAACAAATACTTGTTCTATGATATGAAGGAAAAAAATGTTATAATAGCTTCTTGACCTGCCTTTCTGGATTTAATCTCGACTCAATAGCGGCTGATTTTACAAAGAAGTGCATAAAATCCTTTCAATATCTCTTCATTCCTTTCATTATGATTACCCCACTACTATTAATATGCGCAAAGGGTGACTTCTGTTCCCTGAAATTTTATTTTTTCTATAAATTTTTTAAGACTCGTCGGGGCGGAGCCCGCCGTAGCCTGATTGGACTAAAAAATCTGCCGATAGGCTTTCCGCAAGCGAAAAATGGCCTTTTATTGGTTTTTTCTTGACTTTCAAGGTTTTTTGGGCGATAATAATTGGCGGATGGTCTATTAGAGAACAGAAAAGCAGAAATCTGACTTCTGGCATCTGTTTTCTTAATTCTTATATATAAGGAGCTTAACTATGCCACTAGGCAAACAACAACAAAGTAATACAATACTCTATACCCTGATTGCATTTGTCGGGCTTTTCATTTTAGCAACCGCCGGTGCGGTTATCTTCTATGTCAAGGCCGAGGAGCACAGAAAAAACGCAGACAACCTGGAGCGTCAGATTAGAGACCTGGCCACAACCAGCGAACGCTCGAAATTAGGTACCATCGTCGGAACAAAGAAATCTGGAGAATCCTGGCTCGGCACAATGGCTGAGCACCTTGACCAGATGGTAACGCTAATTGTAGGGGGTGTGCCGGAGCCGACCTCTGCTGAAGTAAAAGTCGACACCACAAATAGAAAAGTCAAAGACACATTGGAACCATTAGCTCATCAGCGCCTTATCACTAAAGACATCGCACCAAAAGCTCCAAGCAATGAATTCGTCAAATTACTGGTTAACCAGCAGTTTTCAGCGGCGACAGAGAATTTTGATGAAACGATGAAAAATGCATGGCCTCCTGACAAACTTGAACAGATATGGAAATTAACTACCGGCCAGATAGGGCTTTTCAAACAACAAGTTGGTGTCCGAACAGAAAAACAGTCGGGCTATGATGTTGTGTTTATCACCTGTGAATTTGAAAAAGCCCATCTTGATATAAAAGTCGTTTACAACGCTCAAAAGCAGGTTGCTGGTCTCTTCTTTGTCCCCACTCCGCCGGAGGTCGTGGAAAGTTATAAAGGAACACCGAAATTCGCAACCCAGGAACAACCTTATGTTGAAATCTATGACCTCGAAAAGGCCGGACTCGTACAGGTAGTTGAAGGGCTGAAAGCAAAATTGGACTATACCGCAAGTGCAAACACTGACTTGCAAAAGCAGTTTGACGACTTGCAGCAACGGTACGATTCTGATATGACGGCCAATTTTGAAAAAGAAAAGACATTGCTGGCCGAAAAAGAAAAATACAGAAAGCAGGTTGATGATACTCTGCGAGACTATAAAGAGCTTGAAGAGCTGCTGAGAAAAACTACAGATGAGCAGGTTCAGACGCTCTCTGCCCAATTGCACGAAGAAAGAACAAATCTTAGAACTGCCAACCAGGAGCTGCTCAAGACACAGGCAGAATTAAAAGAATCTGAAGAATTGATGAGGCGCGCACAACAAGAGCTCAGGGAGATTAAGCCCGCACCGGACCGTGAAGTGGCAGCTTTTAAGCCCGATGGTAAGATAATATTAATCGATGACCAGGCCAAAGTGGTTCATTTGAGTATTGGAAGCGACGACCATGCTTATCGAGGACTGAGATTTACGGTTTATGACAGAAACACCTCCGTCACAAAGGGTGGTGAGGGAAAGGCAGAAGTCGAGATATTCGATATCGCGAAAAACCATTCGGCCGCACGGATTATACGTTCAGAAATAAACAGACCCATCTTGGAAGGCGACATTGTTGCAAATCTAATCTGGGACAG
>CAZOQJ010000092.1:0-9502 GCA_964581905.1 uncultured Pirellulales bacterium | reverse complement strand
AGCGACTAAGCATGTAGACGCTTGTCTTGAAACATCTCGGGACGGGGGTTCGAATCCCCCCGCCTCCAGTCTTCGCTCGGAGCAGGGCGACGAGTGAAGACTGCCGCGTCGTAGCGCAAGCGAAGACGGGCTTTGGCGTTTTTGAGCAGAAGACTATGCGAACAGTTTATCTCATCAGAAGTGTAAAATATCCTGAGCAAACCTATATTGGGATAACATCTGATTTTGACTATCGACTTCGGCAACATAATACAAGCCAATCACCTCACACAAGAAAGTATGCACCGTGGGAACTTATTGCAGCCATCCAGTTTTCGGACAAACGTAAAGCGAACGCTTTTGAACGCTACTTGAAAACCGGATCAGGAAGGGCGTTTACCAAAAAGTACTTCTGGTAGTCTGCCTAAGCAATGGTTCAGCGCAGCCGAAGGAACAACTGCGTTTGCTACTGGTGTGCTCCCTCCCAGGGTTCATCGTGAGTGGGGAGCATATCGGCTTTTGGAGTGGCCATAGTGACGGGCATTTTGACAGATATTTTCTGGGAGCTGCGGACGACCCGGCCTAATTTTTCTTTCGTGACCCTAACCGGCTCAGTAACAAGTTCGGGCATGCTATAAGTCCAGAGACAGCTGTCATAATAAGCAGGGTCTTTCTGTGGCAGAAGCACCGGCTTGTATACTTCTCCCTTCTCATCCACATAAGCAAGATATATTCTGGTGAATACGCCGCTATTTCTTTTACTGCTGAATGCTATCCAACGGCCATTACTTGACCAGCTATGCCAGCTTTCGCTTTCGTCACTGTTGGTATCGAGCCGGCGGTACGAAAACTTACCTGTTTGTCGAGCTGCTTCGAGGTCCATCAGATACAGGTCGCTGCTGTGCCGGTAAACCGGGAAGCAGCCATAATCGCACATGCAGAATAGCAGCCAGCGGCCGTCAGGGCTAATCCTCGGCAAAAGGATGGACTTACCTGTATCCTGAGCTGAGAGCACGGTTTCCAGCGGGCCCCACTGGTCACGGTCAATGTCGTAATTTGCCCGGACAAGGTTGTACTTAATTTGGTTGTAGGATTTTGGGACGACGGTGCGGTCCTGCCATGTTATTGGAGCGCTGCAGAAATACAGGTAGCGACCATCGGGTGCCCAGGTCGGATAGGTTTCGAGCTGGTCCTTTTTAGCGAGGTCCGGCGTGGTTTTTGCCGTTTTCGAGTCAGGCAGATAGTAAGCCATGAGGGAGTCGAAGTCCATCACGTCACGGACCTCACTTGCGGAGGAATGAAATAACTGTCTGACCTTATTTATGGAAAATGCCGCCACTCGGCCGCTGGGGTGCCAGGATGCATAACCGAATTTTGTTCCTATTTTTTTTACCTTGCCGTCTTCGATTAACAAAGTTGAACTGCCAAAATCTGCGCTGCGGATGCCGATTAACATTTTGTCTGTCTGGTTTCCGCAAAAAGTGTGGCAGTTAAGACAGCCATGCTTAAAGTACCCATTGTTCAATATAAGTGATTCATCGAAGCTGCTCAGATTGCGTTGATATATGCCCATTTCCCTCCAGGTGCTATGTCCCGGCCGAATCTTTCTATATACAAGGAAAGCATCTGTGTCCTCATTGGCAATTTCGCAGGTGAGGGTTTCAAAGCGTAACCATCGCTCCTTTTCCACTTTTGAAGATGAGGTGGTTGCCTGGGACTCGACGAAAATATCCACACTTAGCTGCTGTCCTCGGTTCAAATCGAGGAGCTTGTGCCAGGGGTGCTCCGGAATCACAATCTTTGGTGTTCCGCTGAATATCTCAATTGGTTTTCCTTCTTTGGAATATATTCTTACAAAGTAGCGTGAGCCATCTTGCTGTATGAAAAAGTTTAAGGGTGCGATGTTAGGCGGGATGACGGTGCCGGAATAATCAGGTTGAATTTTTGCAGGTTGATTAATAACGCTGTATTGTGTGATTGTTGCTTTATTATCACGGAAGACGTGGAGCAGCGCAAAAATTATAAGTGCACAAGCTATAAGCGCGTAAACAATTTTAGTTTTTTTACTTTTATGCTTTTGAGTCATTTCTCTGTACCCGAATGCGCATAGGCGTAGAAGAAATAGGTGTTGCGGGAATTTTTTGACAGCTCTTTAAGAACGGCTTGTTTGTCTGCACCATACATATTGAGTAGCCGACTAAAGTCATCGATTCGCTGGTGCAGCTTAGGACTTGGTTTGTAACTGCTCAGATGGAGTGGCTTTCTTGTTTCGTACGCATAGATAAGAGCCGCTTCTTCGTAATGTGTGGGTAGCTCGAGATAACCGAAATCATGTAGACGCTCAATGTTCTGGATAAAGTTGCCTAAATGTTTGTTTAACATATACCAGGCCATTAGGTATTCAAAGGCCATTTGATTTTGGTTGTTTCTCTCTAATAACAAAGAGAGCCTTCTCTGTGTTGGTATTGAGCTGATGGGATAATCCTTATCCAGACATAAACTACGCAGATGCTGGATATACTGGTCTGTCGAGAGGTCAAGGTCAGACTGAATTTTATCGAGATAGTGATTTGCCCAGTCAGCATGAAAGAGAGTTTTACTAAGCGCGCCAAGGTAGATGTGGGCAGAACCTGTATTGCCTTTTATCATATTTATCAGGGCCAATCGCTGTAAAACCATAGGGCGGTCCCCAAGCCCTTCCAAACTTTCGGTCAGGGCATTTTCAGCTATGTTAATAAGGCCGATATCTAAATAAACGTCGTAGCGCTGCCAGTAGCACCGCTTATATGCCGGGTCGGTCAGGAACAGATAATCCGGGTCCTGTGGCCGGGTGAACATCTCATAACCCAGTCGGCCGGTGTGATATAAGGCTCTGTTGACTGAGTGAGCTACAAAGGGGTCGTTGGGGTTACGTCGGGCAGAAGCAAGTAATTCCGGCCACATCTTGTGATAAGCATAATAATCAACCTTAAACCAGGTTCTAAGGTTGCCATCGTAGGAGAGGGAAACGGCAATACAGGTAATAACAAGCAAAAGCATCGTTCCGATGACCCATCTGGTTTTTGATGGGTGTCTATACCAGGAAAATATTTTTGCCGGTAAATTGGAAGGTTTATCTCGGTGCTTTTTTGCGTGTTTCTTACTTGTCCGGCTTTTTGTAAGGTGGAGTCTTTTTTTGAGTATTTGCCAAAGGCCTAATACAAGAAGCATCAAAGGTGGGAGCAAATAAAGTAGATAGACTATTGTAACTGCTTTTTTGCGGGCTTCGTAATAAAGGATTTTCCATGAGAAAGGTAATAGGTTACAAAAGGCATCGACGATACTAATTCGGAAGATAAGAAGTCCTATTACATATGGAATAACAGCGGCGGATAACAAATAAAACAATCCTGTTTTCCACCGATAACTGAAAAGTAGCTCATAAATTGCACAGACAACTGCAAAAAGCAGAATCACTCCGCTGGCAAGATAATATAAAATCACGGACAGGAATAAAAAAGCGCCCAAAGAGCTAAAAACCGAAGTACGCGATGAAGTTGCCTTTAAATACAAACAAGCGAAAAGTAGCGCAGTCAAAAATGCGAGCGTTGTGGCGAAGTGATAGGCATACTGTGTATAGAGAATAAGCAGAAGGATTGGTGGAATAAAGCCAATCCAGCGAATTAGCGGTGAATTTGTAGTTTTCAATAGATAGTTAATACACGCGCTGAGCAGCCAGGCCTGCATTGTTACAACAAGGGCCCCAGCCCAGGAATAATAGAAAAGTTGAGACAGGAAAGCTGAGAGATATTCGAGCGGGCCGCCCGGGTATGATAGAAACGTCAGGAAAAAGGCCCAGCCTTTGTAAAAGGCCGGGAAATTTGTGATAACACCAGCCCCGTGATATATCAGGCGCAAGTCCACAAAAAGCCAGAGATAAAGATAAAAAGAAACGAAAAAGATGAAGCTTCGGAGCAGCCGACCAGCATCCTGGTTCAGATATCGTTTTGTGGTGTCTTTTGCACAAGATTGCAAAGTAAGGACCCACCTTGATAACTTTCGAATCGTATATGGGAACAATTTATTATGCTGTAAACTGCACCACTTTGTAGCCGCCTATGATTATATTCAAGACACCCTCACTCCGCAAGCATATTCGCCTCCTTCAAATTCCGAAACATCTGCAGATATAACAACTCATCAGGAATAACCAGTAAGAGGTTCAAAGGACAAGCTGCCATGAAGCTTGCCGAACAACATTTGTCAAAAGACACTTCTGGTAATATATAGTCGTTCACTTATATCACACCGGCAAATACGCGACCTGACATTATTCAACTGACAACACAAATAAGTAACCCTTAGGCACAATGCAATCATCTTTTTACTCATCCCCAGCGGCCTTCGACGCACCAGCCTTTGTGCGGTGTGGTAAAATGCCCAAAAAATGCGCCATCTCGTCAAGGTACCTATCGATGTCGCCCTTATACACTGTTTCTATAACATCCTCAGGGTCTCGATCGTCTGGCGACCTATATTGATATATTCGTGCCCAAATCTCCTGTTTCAGATTTTCCGACAACTTTTTTGAACTCGCCATAATTTATCACCTCTTTTCTTATCATTTTTCATTTATATATTGTCTACTCTGAAAAACGCACCAGTCGTTTAGATTTTGCCAACTTCAATGTGACATGTGCTCATCTTGTTTCCAATCATAATCTGTTCCGTTGTTTTTCCCTTCCCAACAAAATGGTATAAGGGATAAAACCGGAGGGTTGGGCATAAACCAACGCGATCCATGCCCAACCCAGCCGGTGCGTGCAGGCAAAACTGTCATACATATTTCATAAGGTAATGATAATTTCTCTCACCAATTTGCAGCATTGCCGCACACTTACGTTCGAATGCGCCGTCTGTTAGGCCTCGCCTAAAAAGAGACTGCCTAAGATATCTCTTCTGGTGTAGCCAAACCATTTTTACATCTAATTTGGAACAGCCAGCTTTTTTGATAGCATTCATTTCGCCCGGCGACGGCAGTGTTACAGAAGACAAGGCTTTTATCAAAGCATCCATGTTCATCCACCTTTCCCTGCACGGCGATCCATAATTTACCGAGAGCTGTATACTATAATGCCATACTCACCCCCGATACGTCAAGAAAAAAATGCCGTAACTCTTTATGCAGCAAAGAGTTGCAATTTTAACAGGTTGCATTTGCTTTTTCGGTTTGCGCCATTCGAGACTGAATAGTCCAAGAATACACAGGGAAATAGGATAGTTGCCGCTCAACACAATACCGTTATTTGCTTATATTTCAAAAAACTGCGAGATCTGTGACCATTTCTACTAAAATGGATTGCCTACCTCGACCAATGTGTGCTATAATTGAACCATACGTGTATGATAGTTTGCATATTATGATGAAAGGTAGTACTAAAATGGCAAAACCGAATTCGAAAAAAATTCTTCAAAAAACAGTAGAAAAACAAAATCCTGTTCCAGCACAAACGTGCGTCCCTAAAAATAAAATCTCGGACACAAAGATATTGGAAACATTCAAACAATATTTTGACCTAGGCAAGGGTATGCCGACTATCGTCAAGGAACTGGGCATAACTCTTGCAGAATTACGCGCTCGTCTAAGGGACGCATACAAGAATAACACTATAGTATTCAAGCCCCCAACCAATGGTAAATTAGAGCAGCGTTTGACCGAAAAGTGGCCGAATGTTCAATATCATGTGCTGAATGCACGGGGGGAGCATTTCTTCCGTGGTTCAGCCAATGTATTTTTCCATCATATGCAGGCGGTTCTCGAGAGGCGCGACAAGGAAAAACCCCTCAGAATTGGCGTCGTTAGTGGCCGGACAACTGGTGGGATGATAGAAGCGATGTGTAACACCAAGAAAAGCTGGGGGGATCTCATGCCCCTTGACTTGTTGCCGGACGAAATATGTATTTATGCATTGAATGTATCTCAACTCGAACGCTATGATCAACTAAAGGGCAATGCTAACGTTTTGGCCTACGAGCTTGCTCGTCGCTTCACCTCAGAGGTTAAAAGCAAAAAGGTAGAAGCTTACGGCTTGTCTGCTGCATTATTACAAACCAAAGATGAAGTACATAGGACTGATTGTGCCCCAGAGACTCGATTATTACTCAAGTACACTGATCCAAACAGGCTTCACGCTTCTTTAACTGCTTTGAATAAGCCCGTCGAAGAAGGTCTGCCCAAAGAAAGCCAATTGGATATCGTCATTACAGGGGTAGGCAGCATTCGGGATTCTTTGTTTAAACAGTACTGTGAGGCTAACGGCTTTGATATTGACCGTCTTCAAGCCGAGCAATTAATTGTTGGCGATATAGCTTATTGTCCTGTGACCCGAACAGGTGAGCCTAGGAAACTATACGACAAAGACCGTAGAGAATGTGAGTTTTATCGCGCTGTGTCGCTAGAAGTGCTTCGTGAAATGAGTTCAGATCCTTATAAAAGGGTGATACTAGTTGCTCGCAATACACGCGAAAGCAACAAAACGGATCCAATTCACGCTGCTATAACGAAGGACGCACACTTTTGCAATGTCTTCATAACAGATGATACCACTGCCCATGATCTCTATATCAAACTCGGATCCCTAACTGCTTAAACATATCCAATTCTTTGTCGCCCATATCCGAAAGACTTTTTGTCGGTTACCTCTCAAAAACGGTGCCACTTTCACAACAAGCTCCCCGCTCGATTGCGAGCCAATAATATATTACTACATATCCCATCCCTCTATCGCCTGTCGTCTATATACCGCCTCATTTTGTGCCTTGGCATCAAGACCGACTACGACCAAACTGATTTTAGGTGTGGCCTAAAGTTATAGTACCGCCGGCAATTATGTGGCCGTCATTATTATACAACACAAGTTTTTGGCCGGGACAGGGTGCGAACTGGGGCTTGCTAAACTCAACTGTCATATCAGCTTGACCGGTCTTGGCCGCCGGCAGGCGAGCTTCGATAACACTGCATGGACTGGGCTCGCCGGAAGAGCGAATCTTTCCATAGACCTTTTTACCCTTGACCAATTCTTCAGGTATAAGCGTGTTTAGCTGATTTGCTCTGATAGTATGATAGCTTACTTCATCTTTGGTACCGAGGGCTATGGTGTTTGTCTGTGCATCTATTTTGCCCACATAAAGCGGCTTGCCGCCGGCAAAACCGATTCCCTTTCTCTGGCCAAGCGTATAATTTGCAATACCCTTGTGCGTACCTATTTTGTTGCCCTGCATATCAGTAATATCGCCGTTCTGGTTTGTTCCGTTGCCAACCAAAGCAGTTCGATAGTCGCCTTCTCTGGAAAAGCATAATTCCATACTTTCGGGTTTTTCCGCAACGCTTAGATTTAGCTGCGAGGCAATTGAGCGAACCTTTTTCTTGGTCAATTCGCCTAAAGGAAGAACAAGATTTGACAGTTTTTTTGCGGCAATACCATACAGGAAATAACTTTGGTCCTTCTCTTTATCTTCTGCCCGGCCGAGTCGAACCTGGTCTGTAGTTTTAACAACTCGTGCGTAATGTCCCGTAGCCAGATAACGGACATTGAATGTCTCCTGCAGGAAATTCCACACCAATGAAAATTTCAGAAATGCGTTGCAGTCAACACATGGGTTGGGCGTTTTGCCCCTTTCGTAGGATTGCTGGAATGGCTCGATGATAAATCGCTGGAAAACTTCGGTAACATCGATGAAGTAATGGGCTATATCCAGTTCGTTGCAGACAAATGCACCATCAGCCCCGCAGCAACCTCGGCTGTTTGTTCCGCGCAATACGGGGATTTTCATTGTAATACCTAAAACGTCCCAGCCGGCTTCTTTTAGAATATGAGCTGTAATGCTGCTGTCAACACCACCACTCATCAGCACAGCTATTTGCCTGTGAAGCCCCTTCTTGGGAGTCCAGGGTGAGGAGCTTGGCGGAAGTAATTTGATATTGCACTTGTTCGTTAGCATTATTTTCCAAAAATATCAGATGCGGCTTAGCGATTTCGACTCAGAATACCATATGGGTGAAAAATAGTCAAAATGGGCGAACATGAAATACCGCCTGGGTTAATACCGGGTTGGCCCTCGGGGATGGGAATATCTAATTGGGCAAAATACTCCTTCCAGGCAACGAGCGTTTCTCTTGTCTGCGGCTCTTTAAATGTCATCGGCTGTAAGTCAAAAACAGGCCTGTTTTTATTCGCTCGTAGGAATATCTCATAAATCAGCTCCGAGCAGTAATAAGCATCATTGTCAATAGCGAATACCTTATCATACGGTTTTCCCTTCAAAGCGAGAGCTTCTTTAAGGGCGGAAGGTATGAGATGGCGATAAGATTTCTTAAGACGCCCTACTGCAACCTTTGGCTGGTGCTGAGCGTCGAGACTGCGGTTGAGGAAATCCTGCAGAGGTGTAATTTCCACGCCGCTTGATACTGCTTCAATCACGACAAAATTGTCGCTATTATTTTTTGCAGCAATACCGACATGCGAAAGGTTCGCCCCCTCGTATCCTGTTGTAACTTTTTCTATAGCATCACAAAGTGGGCTGCTATCGAGGTCCTGAAAAAGCAAATCCCCCGGCTGAAGCACAAAATCCCGACTTTCTTCAGGAATACTTTGCCTGCATCCGGAAAGCAGCAGGCCGATTGAAATTAGTAATAAAGCCCTTTTTGTTGAGCTCATAAGGCCTCCTCTGATAATCCACAGACAAGTTCCTTAACCATCTCTAAGTACTCTTTGGGTTCATCATAGGGCGGACGCCGATTTTGTCAATATTTGCCGTCCTTTGAAGTTTAGCCCTGTTTTTATATGGGAAAAAACGGAGGTGAAAAATCTTTTTTGACTATAAAAAAGTATTTGATTACTATTATAGTTGTTATTAGAATTAAGGTAGTTCAACTCAAACCATAAGTGCGGTTTAAAAATGAAAAGGGTCGTGCAATGGCAAAGAAGAAGGCCAAAAAGAAACTCCACAAGGGCCCGTGGACAAAGAAAGACATCAACCTGCTCGTAAAATTATTTCCAGCTACTCCGACTGCGAAGATAGCTTCGAAATTGGGGCGTCCGACGGATGCGGTAAAAAAGAAGGCATCAAGAATGCGGCTTCGCAAATCCAAGAAGTACCTGAAGACCCTTGGTAGGGCATAATTTGTAACAGCTATTTTTCAGGAACGACCACTACGTAGTGTGTCATCCCCGCGGAGAAAGTTTAGACTAATTTTTGGCTAATCTAAGGCCATTCGGTCTTGAAGTACGTGGGCTATAAGGCTGGTTGTGCAGTTGTGCCTTTTCACTTCTAAATTCTTGACATTTGCTTTCAGTGGCGTTAGATTACTTTATTAAAAGTAAAATAGGGAATGTTTGTTTTGTTGGAACCGGTATTTCTAACGAGGTTCAGGTAAAATCCCTATAATATTTCCGTTTGAGATTTAGGAGATTGGTTTTGAGAGTTCTTTCGGGCATACAGCCGTCCGGCCGGCTTCATATTGGCAACTACTTCGGTGCAATGC
>CAZOQJ010000091.1:0-9587 GCA_964581905.1 uncultured Pirellulales bacterium | reverse complement strand
TCCTTGTTCGGCAATCCCGTCGGTAATAGCCAACATAATCTTGCTGGATAAAGCGGCGGTATTTAACTTGTTGTCACCACCTAAGTTGGTCATTTTGATTGGTGCAAGTTTCAGCGTAACGGTGTCTGCCTTTCCGGGAACGGGCAGCAATTTCACCTTCACTGTTACATTGGTAATCTCGAGAGTGTCAATATGGAGTTTTTTGCCGGATGACTCAGACGGTTGTTTATCCTTGGCAGGAATTGCCTTTATAACATCCTGGATGTTGTTGCTGGAAATACCTCTTTGTTCAAGGACAACGTTTGCACCATCAAGTTTGATTTCTCTTATTTTGACCACATCGCTTAAAAGAGACTTTATGTTAACTGCAATTCTGGCATCTTTTAGTTCAAGTAGTTTCGTATGCTGGTAGTTGGGAGGATTGTTAATTACGAGATTTTGCAAGCTGAGTTTTCCGCCCATAATCGAAAGATCCACATCGCCTACGCTCACTTCTACATTTAAGGTTTTTGTCGCGGCTGCCTCGATTCCTGCCTTCAATGCCCGATTGCCAAAGAGATGAACTAAAGTAACAGTCAGGATAATCAGAATAACAATGACAGCCAGGATGCCATACACAATTTTAAGTGGGGTTTTCATTGTCTTTTCCTTTCCAAGCTTTAACCAAAATTTTTGCGTTTTGTAAAGTTCAGCAATCTTATTCTTTGCCCATCGCTTTGATGAAGGAATTGGCTTCAGCGATTGAAGCTTCCATTTCTTTGATAAGTGACTCGATATCTGCCTCAACGGAAGCCAGTTCGTCCTGTAAGGATGTTATTGCCTGGGCATTTAGATTGTGTTTAAGGAAAAGAACCTGGTCCCGAAAAGCGGCTAACACGGGGCCAATCTTTTCTTCCGCGCGCTTCATGGCGCCAATAAGCTGCTCATATCGCTGACGCGTAAGATTGAGTTTTTTCTCACTTGAACGGCGCAGACTATCATTTGTATATTGGCTCAGTTCGGATTTCCATTCATCGAATAGTGCTTCTGCCACATTCTCGACATCTTTAATGTGTGTCTTGACAGAGCCGGCTTTCGACTCGCTTTTTTCGAGCTCGCTCTTAAGCTCTTTATATTTTTCTTCAAGCTCACCACCGCGAAAGTCTACAACTTCACCGAATTTTTCCAAAGCTGATTGAAACTGTTCCTTGGCCGATTCCTGCGCATCACGGGCATCTTCAACTCGCTCTACGAGTAAATCTCTTTTGTGATAGCCGAAAGTTTCCATTGTCTTGTAATAAGCTTTTTGACAGCCGGCGAGAAACAACATTACCGTGCACAAGCACAAGCAACCTGCTATAGATTTTCTCATATGTGACCTCCGAATAGAGCGTAATGGTATTGTCCTGTTTATTGCTTAGATTTACAAGCCGGAGGTATCGCCACCCTTTTCTTTCAGCTTATTGTAATATATCGTAAACTTTTCATTAAGTGCTGACATAGACTGGTTTATTTTGTTTATCCCTTCTGTTATTTCCTTTGCTTTAGTATCCGTCATTTCAGCAGGTGGAATGTTCCTGAGCTTGGCAACCAGCTTTTCAATCTCACCTTTTTTGGCCTCAAGGGCATCTTTATATTTCATTGCCATTGACCTGAGTTGATTTGCGTCCATTTTTTCTGCTTCGGCCTTAACGTCATTGATGGATTCGTTTTCGGCGCTCTTTTGGCTGCATCCGAGCAATACTAATGGGTACAGTAATAGCAAAAAAAAGAAGGTAGTGTTCTTTGCAGTTTTCATTTTTCAATCCTTTCATATATTTAGTTAAATTGCTGACACCGACATTAAATTATACACTTTCTCTAACTATCTTTGCACCTGCTGGATTTAATTTTTCTTCGATTTTCTCATAGCCACGGTCGATGTGATAGACCCTGTTGATGGTTGTGGTTCCTTCAGCGGCCAATCCGGCTAAAACCAATGCTGCTGAGGCCCGCAGGTCCGAAGCCATTACCGGAGCAGCGATTAATTTTTTAACGCCGGCCACAATGATGGTCGGCCCTTCCTTTCGCAAATCGGCTGCCATTCGGCTTAACTCGGCAACGTGCATAAACCTGTCAGGGAAGATTTTTTCGATTATGATGCTATTGCCTTCGGCAAGGGATAAAAGGGTCATAAACTGTGCTTGCAAATCGGTAGGAAAGCCCGGATATGGCTGGGTGGTAATATCGGTCGGCTTTATGGAACCATTGCGGGCGACGATGCACCCGTCATTGGTTGCCTCAATAGTTACTCCGATATTTCTTAATTTGTCCACGACAGCCATCATATCATCGAGACGGCAGTTGTGCATCTGTAATTGGCCTGCTGTAATGGCAGCGGCGACCATGAATGTTCCGGCCTCGATTCTGTCCGGAATAACCTCGTATTCGGCCGGACGTAGCTGTTTAACCCCTTCGATAACCAGTCGAGGTGAGCCGATACCCGTTATCTTTGCGCCCATCTTATTAAGGCAATTTGCCAGGTCGGCTATCTCCGGTTCGCAGGCAGCTGATTCGATAACAGTTCGGCCCTTTGCCACGGTTGCGGCTGTGAGGACGTTTGCCGTACCGAGCACTGTCGAACCGAACGGCCCACCCATAAAAATTCCTTTGCCTGTCAAAGCATTTTTTGCTTCGGCTATAACATAGCCATTTTTAATATGGATTTTTGCGCCAAGTTCCTGTAGTCCTCTCAAATGAATATCAACCGGCCTGTAGCCAATCGCACAACCGCCGGGTAGTGATACCTCAGCTCTGCCGCAGCGAGCAAGCAGCGGACCGAGTATGCAAATACTGGCTCGCATCTTACGAACAATTTCATAGCCGCCCACAGGATTATCAATTACCGTTGAATCTATACACAAATCGCCGTTATCGTTCCTGGTTACTTTACAGCCCAGCTCTGCGAGCAATTGACTACACACAGAAATATCAGAAAGATGCGGTACGGCTGAGAGGATTGATTTGCCGCCGGCTAAAATAGTTGCAGCCATTATCGGCAAAGAGGCGTTCTTTGAGCCGTTCACAGTAACGCTGCCGGAAAGTCGAACAGGTCCTTCAATCCGGAATATATCCATAATCTATTATCCTTGAAAAGATACAGATAATGTAATACAAGAGGGCTTTAGTTTCAAGCCCCATTGGAAATTGTTGTAAAGTCTAATGGGGCAAGGCTCTTAAAAAGATTGAAGTGATGAATATTTTTGAGATTATCGAACAATTTGAAAACATCATAAGCATACCAGAGATTATCATCTGCCTAGCGGGACTAACGTTATTGACTTATTGGCTGCTAAATACATCTCTGGGCATAAATGCTTTATCCGACTCGGTACCTCGTCGGAATAATATGCCCCTTTATTTTCCATTTATCCCCTTTTTCATCTGGTATGGGATTGTTTCGCTTGCGACGACAGTTACAGGATGGCTCCTGCCTGATTTGTCTGATTGGCCCCCCTTCTTGCTTTCGCAAGAAAGCAGGGGGGCCTTCCGGGACAATCTTATTCTCTGTATTGGCGCGATACCGACAATAGCTGTAATTATTTTTTTAGTCAGGACCAGTTTTGCCCGCGGGCTAAAAGGGTTTGGCCTAAATGTAAAAACAATCCACAGGGATTTCTTTGCTGCTGTTGTAAATCTATTGTCAATCTGGCCGCTAATGGTAGCAGCGGTATTTGTAACGATATTTTTGGGAAGACTTATCCTGGGGCCGGATTTTAATTTAGACCCGCACGAGGAGCTAAAAACGATAGCAGAATACTCGCAACTGTCACTGAGAGTTTTAATTATCATTACTGCGGTCGTGATAGCGCCTGTGCTTGAAGAGATGCTTTTCCGCGGCCTGTTCCAGACAGTGATACGCTCCTTCCTGGAAATCCGAAACGGGGCATGGCTTGCGATTTTAATAAGCTCCGGATTATTTGCGATGGCACATGAGAACGCAGGGCACAGGCCGGCACTATTTATGTTGGGGCTGTGTCTGGGCTATTCGTATGAAAAGAGCGGCTCGCTGCTTCGGCCTATATTTATCCACTGCCTTTTCAATGCCATTGTCATAACATCGGTTTTGCTCGCCTCGGCGTAGCCATCGGTCAGACTTCGTCGCCCAGACGAGTAGGCGAAGCCGGGAACCAATAGCCTACCTAAAGGCGAGGTCTCGCTAAAGGCGGACTCGCCATGCGGGGGATGCGGAACGGAGCTTTTTTTCTAACGGGGTAAAGCGACGGGAAATATTGATTTTCCGCCGTTTTGGCTAAAAAATACGGTTTTTTGCAAGAGAGCGGCCCCCACTCTTGTCTTCGCCTGTCCCTGCGTCTCCCGACGCAAGTCGGGGCAGTGGGACAAGAAGACGTGAGGGGGGGTAATCTTCCGGAGATTTAAAATTTTTCAGAGAAAAATTGTAACGTTTTTGCGCATTTGTGGACTTTATATTATGGATGCTATCTGATTTTGCAGGTTCAGGTACGTAGTGGGCTTGGCCACGCCTAACGGCGCTGAGCCATTGTAATAATTTTATCATACATTTTGAAAGGGCGAGAAAGGAGGTTATAGAGATGAAAGGGACAATAATTACTCTTGTAATGCTTATTTCAATGAGCGGAGTGTTTCTTAAGGTATGCGATTCTAAGGATGCCTTAGTATCAGAGCAGGAAATAAAAGCTCAAAGTTTTGAACCTCGTAATGACAATCCCGATGTTGAAATCAGGAATGGCCAGGAAGGAATATATACTATCACATCGGGTACGATAGATGCTGGTTCTAATTCTTCATGTGTGAGATTTAGAAGCAGGAAAAGTTCAGCACGGTGTCAATATCTGACACCACATCAAAAAAACTATTGAAGAATATTAAAGGGTCTAATATTTTCAAAGTTGTGAGTCGGAAACTACTAATTGCCGGCTTGTGAAATATTTAATTTATGTTGAAGACGTACAGATGTCTCAACAAAAGAACATAATCAAGGTTTATGACTAGTTGTCAGAAGACCTATCGCCGACAGCCCCATATACACAAAGGCATGCAAATGTATTATCAGGTGAAAGGAGGCATGTTATGTTATCCAATCCTTATTTCTGGGGAGTAGCTGTATTAGTGGCCATGTATTGCATCAGCGTCCTCGTCACGCGCAGCAGCCAGCCATGGGCGCTTGCTCGTGGAAACAATAAGAACTTAAGCACATCGGAGCTGCAATTCTTTGTTTTTACAGCCCTGACGGTCTTTGCGTATGTTACAGTGTTTGCCGCACGCTACATGTATGAAGAAAAACCCCTGACGTCACTGCCGGATGTTCCAAGCAACTTATTAATTCTGATGGGGCTGTCGGTCATCACAACAACAAGCAGCAAAGGAATTTCTATATCATACATCAGAAAAAAAGAAATATCTGACCAGGACAGCAGCGACCTGTTTGCGAATCGTGAGGGTGCAACCGACCTTAAGAAGGTTCAGATGCTTGTGTGGACACTCATTGCAGCCGCAATCTATCTTCTGAGGGTCGTTAGCTTCATTAAGAACAATGAATTCGCAAGTCAACAATGCGCCCTGCCGGATATAGACGGCGCATTGCTCGTACTGACCGGCCTTTCGCAAGGCGGCTATGTAGCCGGCAAAATAGTGAGCCGCAAAACCAATTAAGGCGGGAACAAGTATGTCGGCGGCTATTGGGAGGCATTTATTCGGGCAGGCAACTGTAAGGCACGACGCTGAGCAGACAAGCCCGAACATGGGAATCAAACCACGGATTATGGGTTTGACGGCCAAATCACATATTCAGGAATCAGACTTGAAGAGAAAGGATGTGAAAATGAAAGGACAATTACTATTTTTAGCGTTGTTTTCGTCGAGCGTGGTGCTTATGGGCTGTACACCAACCAGAACAATAGACAAGACACTCAAAACATCGAATGACATTTCGGTGATTGACTATGATGCATCGAGGCGTGGGGCATATGTGCGAGTGCGGGCGTCTTGTGAAGAGCCCAACCTCTCCAATATTACTATCGTGGCCGAACCAGCTCCGGACGTGGCAAAAGCATATGCAGACTACATTAGCGCATCGCTTAAGGGAGTAAAAGGCGTGGATGCAAACATTGCGCTTCAATTTAATACTCAAATAGTCGACCTTGCCAAGAGGAGTCAAACCCTTCAGATACTACGAGAAGCCCTCTACCGTATTAGTGAGCTGCAGGCCAATGGTGCTATAAAGGATGATGACGTAGGTAAGCTGTACAGCGAAACTTTGAAGTCGGTTCAGGCTATCGCCCTCGCAGAATTAGGAAACTCTAATTTTGATGAAAATACGAAGAAAAATCTGGTCCACAGTTACTTCTCAGTTGTTAGCGGAGGAAACGACCTTGGGCCTCCAAAAAAGTAAATTTGTTTGTGCGAGAATAAAATATGTACGACATACTTAAGAAACTATATGAAGCAGGAAAAGCAAAGGAATATATCTTCCCGTCCATCGGAATACTTACGGGCACGATAGAGTACCTTGATGAATCTCGAATTGCAATTGTAGTGACCGACAAGGTCGATGGTAAAAAATACAGAATTGCCACTCATCCGAACAATGTCGTTGTGACTGAAAGTATCAAAGAATAGTGGATTGGGTTTGAACCGTTGAAATGAGAGTCAATTTGCTATAGGGACATCGTCATCTAAAGTGAGAATCGGCCGGGAGTAGGCAGCTTTGCCTACGCCCGGCGGCAATTGACAATCCTCATACGAACCATTCGGTCGCGATGTGTAATTCAGTCGCCGACGCTCCATAGCTATGGCGACGGAGCGCGGGAAGCGGCATTTTCAAACTGCAAAAGATTCAGTTTTTCCAGCTGGCCGCCAATGACCTTTACAGATTCACTATACTGTACTGGTTTTGTTATATATCCAATAACAATCGGACGAAATTGTTCAGCCTTCTTTCGCTCTTCTTCGCTATCGGATGTCGTTAGAATAACGACAGGAATATTGCTCAGCGATTCATCATCTTGAATAATTTCCAACAATTCCCAGCCGTTCATTCGGGGCATATTCAGGTCCAGAAAAATCAGGCATGGTTTTTCGCTGTTTGCGTTTCTTAAATATTGCAGGGCATCTTCACCGTTAAACTGGAAGACCAGTTGATTTGGAACCTTAAGCTCCTTAAACACACGTTTAACAGTCATCCGGTCGATATCATCGTCTTCAACTATTAATACCGGCATGGTGTTCTGGTTCAATTACGACCACCTCCTCTGCAGGACACGTTTGATTTGTATATAAGCAGGATTGCCTTCCTGAATAGGGCTTAATAGTTTTGCATGCAGGTCGCCATCTATCTGCAAAGCTGCAATGCCGACAGTATCGCGAATACGCTGACGGATGTCCTCGCGAGATTTAGCTCGAGAGTTCAGGTATGAAGCAAAAGTAAGTACTGCTGAAATGAGTATAGCCAATAACGAAAATGCAATGCCGAGCTTCGTCTGCAACTTGGGAGATGCGTATTTCTCCCAAATGTTACTTATTTTGTTTTTGACCATTCGCGTTTTGATTCTTTACTATCAAAAACTGCAACATAGAAATGAAAGTTCCACCCAATTTTCCAAGACACATCCCCAAAAATTGATTCACCAAAGATTTTCGACAAGATTTCAAACATACTTTATATGGTATCTTTTTTTAAGAAGCCATCAGAGATATTATCGGCTGTAAGGCACAGAAATTATCACTTTTTTCCGTTTCTGTGCGGCTATTTTCGATGAAAAACCCACCGGCCTAAGAAAGAGAAACCCTTACAACTGATTGATTTACAAAGGTATGAAAATAATCGGGGTGACTGGATTCGAACCAGCGGCCTCCTGCTCCCAAAGCAGGCGCTCTAGCCAAGCTGAGCTACACCCCGTATAAGCAGAACACGTATGTTGAAAAGACTACTCTAAAAACCATTCTACATGAAGTATGCCAATGTTGCAATAGGGCAAAAAATTCGAGGCGAGAGCGTTTTCAAAGTGCTTTTGACAGGCCAATTTACCCCGTTAGAGAGAAAGCTCAGTCCTGCATCTCCCCGATAACATCAGGGATTTCTAACTGGGTTTCCCAGTTAGAAAAAAGCTTTGCCCTTTGTGAGGGCTTGCCCGCCCGCTGTTTATCAGGGTAAAAGTACGTAGCTCTAAACCCCAACCTTGTTTTCTAACGGGGTTTACGGCATTTTCTATTAAAAAAAAGGTTGCATATTGGCGATAATAAATATAGAATAGTTAGTATAGAGAATCACATTTATCCTTCGTGGTCCTCAAGGGACGAAGAATGGATAAGTTGTTTGTAAGGCTAAAAAGCCCGCAAGCAAGGTTTTGGGTTATAGGAGAGAAGTGATTATGGCTGGCATGTTCTATTCATTACAGGAAGCTGCTGAGAAGCTCAATAAAACAGAGGACCAGATAAAAGAGTTAATAAAGCAGGGCAAATTACATGAGTTTCGTGATGGCTCAACTTTGCTGTTTAAGGTAGATGAGGTTGAAGCATTATCGCCTGAGACGGCTGCTCCGGCTTCCGAGGAGCTTCCGGTGCCGGAGGTTCCGGTCTCTGAAGAACAGGCACCTCAGCCGGAGCAGGCATCGGAGGAGGAGATTTTGTTGGCATCGGAAACCGGAACAGGGACCGGAACTCCAGCGGCAGAAAGCGGGCTGACCGAAGAAGACACCGCTATCACAAGTGAAGGAATCAGCGTGCTCGGAGAAACAGACAAGGATTACCCGATAACGGAGGATATGATGGCTGAAACGGTAGACGCAACGGGTATATTGGGCGCAACCGGTACCGTAGCACCTGAAGCCTCATTAGAGGAGATTGAAGAAGATGTAAATTTGGATTCTTTCGGCAGCGGCTCGGGCCTACTGGACCTTTCGTTGCAGGCCGATGACACTTCATTAGGCGGGATACTTGATGAAATTTACACAGCCGAGGGCGAAGGCCAAGAGCCAGCTGAGCCAAGCACTGCTGCGGGTCTCACCGCCGCCGAGGTAGAGGAAATGCTGCCGGAAGAGGAAATGCCTGCCCCACAGCCCATATCAGAGGCAGCGGCAATAGCTTATCCTGATGCTGAGCCGGAACCCGATGTCCAGAGTAACACCTTCGGAATGCTTTTGATTTTACCGTTAGTGCTGCTTATCTATACAGCGATTGTAGCCATAGCAGGCCAGAAAGGTGTAATGCCTTCATTGCTGGCAGCAATTCAGGGTGTAATATGGTATATTGTCATTGCTGCCGTTGTAGTAGCTGGTTTGGTTGTCGGTGCAGCTTTTATGCTTACCGGCGATTTCGGCAAATCACTTAGTAAGCCCGCTAAGGCGAAGAAACCGAAAAAGCCCAAAAAACCAAAAAAGCCGAAGAAGGCAAAGAAAACTTAACTCTCTCCGCAGTCCGAAACCGTTTAGAAGTTATCTTAAATCCATTCTCTATAGCAGAGCAGGTGTGGGTTCCGTTGCCCCCACCATGAATCGCTACTGGTTCAACTCGTCAGGCCGGCGCCTGAGGAGACTATTTGCTGCGGCGGTTTGGTTTTTTAGAAGAACAACGTTCAGGAGTACAATACC
>CAZOQJ010000090.1:0-9664 GCA_964581905.1 uncultured Pirellulales bacterium | reverse complement strand
GGATTTTAAGTCCCCAGCGTCTGCCATTCCGCCACTCGGCCAAAATCTCGTATTGCGTATATCGTTCCTTCGGCTACGCTCAGGACAAGCTTGCGTGATGCGTATAGTGCCGGTTTTTTTACGCAATACCCAATACGCACGACGCACAACGAAATAGCTTAACGCAATTAGCGAAATTTTGCAAATGCTTTTAGAGCTATTTTTCACCATATGCTTAGAAATAGCAGAGATTTTAGTTGACATTACTCAAAGAGCACGTTATGCTTTTATATTGTTCGGCAGAGGCGGAACGAAACATTTGGGGTGATAATTTAAGAAGGCGGGTATAATATGTCCATGCGCAAAACATTACTGGTTATTATTGCTATTTTGACGGTTGTTTCGGATGCTAATGCGGAGTTGATTCTAACGGTCAACGGTCTTGATGTGACAGAGCTGCCGGAGGTAAATGGAACGAAAGATTTAATCATTGCTATTGCAGGGGAAAACGAGGCCGAAGCACAAGATATATCGGTCACAGCCGATAGTGGAAACCTTGAAATATTAACAGAGCCAAACACGTCGGCAGAGGAACCTGCCTCGGTCAAATATCTGTTTAACTTTACCGATGAAGTGGGGACGGACACTGTTAAACTTACTGTTGGTGGTGAACTCATCTATCAACTTGTTTTATTTTCTGTGCCAGAAGAAAATAAGACAATCGTTTTTGGCATAGATGCTGAGGCCCTTGCTGCTTCGCAGTTACAGCCAGAAGCTACCGTACAAGAGACTGCTACTATAGAGGCTCGAGAGATTATTTATTCAGAATCTGACATGCAGGGGAGTGGTCAATCGGGCTCACCAATATCCGGGTCACCTGTATATGGCCCTTCTTTTTGTCCAGATTTGCACAGAGACCATATCGTCAATTTTATTGACTTTGCCATATTCGCAGAGAATTGGCTGCAAACAGGTGGTGGTCTCGACGGTGATTTCGATGGCAGCGGCACAGTAAACGTAGTTGACTTGGCAAACATTTGTTTCTACTGGCTTGAGGAAGAACCTATAGTTGCTGAGAGTCAGGATGTCAATGTAACGGAGGACCAGGCTGTCGGTATTCCCCTAAGAGCTTATGATTGTGATGGCAATGAAGGCTTTGCTTACTCAATAATAGAACAGCCGCTTTATGGTTTTATGGCGCTCGATGTCAACAGAGTGATTTATGCTCCTGATATCAACTATGTCGGAGAGGACCATTTTACCTTTGTTGCTGAGAAGGATGGATATCAAAGTAATATCGCCAATATTTCGATAACTGTTTTGGCTGATACGGATGATGATGGCCTGTCAGATTACGATGAAATCAACGGAACCTATGGGTATGTAACTGACCCGTACGACCCTAATACTGATAGCGACGACATGCCTGACGGCTGGGAAATTGAAGCCGAACTGAATCCAACTGTCAATGATGCCAGTGGCAATCCAGATAACGATGGGCTTACGAATATCGAAGAGTACAATGTTGGTACGCATCCAAATATCGCAGATACTGATGGTGATGGCCTAAAAGATGGTGATGAGGTCAATGGCACGCTGAGCAGCTATGGACCAATCTGGCCATACGACAACAGCTATCCTGAATACTCTACTCCTTTTGTCGACCAACCATACGACGTTCCACTTAATCCCCTCGACCCAGATACCGATTTAGATGGAGTTATGGATGGTGACGAAATTAAGTGGGGTCTCGACCCGAATAACGCGGATACTGACGGTGATGGTGTGAATGATAGTATTGAAACATCTTATGATGGTGACGCAGGGTCTTTCTATCCTTGGCCTCTTTGGAATCATTTGCACGGTGACCTATATAATGAATGTGACTTAAATGCTAACGATGAGGATACTGATGGTGATACTATGCCAGATGCGTGGGAGGCTAAATATGCTAACGATTATATGGACCCAAGGAACGATGGGGGTATGTGGCCGGAAGTCGACGATGACCCTGATAATGATAACTTAACTAATATACAGGAATATAACGCCGGCACTAATCCAAAACCACCGGAAGGATGGGATACTGATGGCGACGGACGCTCCGATGGTGATGGATTAGTCGACGGAGATAGTTATAGCGTCAGGCCTGAGGATTATCCTGAAGGTATTTTTGAATGCCGTAGCGGTTCGCATGAATATGTATTTGGAGAGGCGGACTGCGATACAGACCCGAACAATCAGGATACCGACGGAGATGGTATGCCGGATGGCTGGGAGACATGGAACTGGAATTTGAGTTATCATGATTTTTTTGACCCGGCCTATAATAAGCCTGGTGTTCCTGGCGATGATTTCGATGGTGATGGCCTTTTAAATCTGCAGGAGTCGGCGCATCTGGTATATGCCTGGCTTCTCGATACCGATGGTGATAACGCAGGTGATGGTTATGAGGTCAACACCTTACAGACAAATCCTAAAAACGACGATACTGACGGCGACGGCCTAAAAGACGGCGATGAATCCGGTCATGGCACAAGCCCGTTAGAATACGACAGCGATGGCGACCTTTTGGCTGACGGATGGGAAGTCAAGTATGGCTTTGACCCGACAGATTCAAATGTTTTTTCCGTCGACCCTAACGGCAATAACGTTTACTTAGATTGTGACTGGGATGGCTTGGACGATTTCGAAGAGGTAATATATGGAACCAATCCTAACAACAATGATACCGACGGCGACGGTGTAAAAGATGGGGACGAGGTCAATCAGTGTAGTGACCCTAATGATGAGTATGACAATACGGCTCCGCCGGCCAATGAAATCTGCCAGCTCAGATTGACTGTCGGCGACCCAAGCATCAGCAATTCGGAACGTTATAAACTTATTGTCGGCCCTGTAACTCATATAGCCAGAAAGTTCGGCGAGCCTCAGTGGGGGGTGTATAAGTTCAGGACCGGCCGGGCGTATGATGTTAAGATTGAACACATAGACAGCACTCGGGAAGAGCCGGACTACGACTATACCGCGAATATAGAAAAGGTAGATATGCCTGCAGGCACTGCATTTGGCAAAGATGACCCCGATGAGATTTTAAAAGAGCATAGCGACTGGAACGCTACTACCGAATTTTATGCTAAAGGCAAAATGGCACGGATAGGCCTTTACCGACCTACGCACACCAACAGCTTTAGAGGAAAGCTCCGATCTGGTAACACAGTATTCTATTACCATCAGGTTTTTGTTAGCGGCAAGACCGAACCCTTAGACTTTCCTGGCATTCCATGTCAGGAGGTGATTAGATGGACGGAAGATGCACCATTGATAGCAAGGATTTTTGGTAAGGAAGGGTCAGGCAACACCTGGACATGGCCAAAAGATAACGAGTGGCAACACCAAAACGGAGTAGACGTAGCCATCCAAGACGTGTTACGTCTTCCACTATTTCTCGATAAAGCTAACAGCCTTCAGACACTTAAGGTGGATGGGGTTGAAACAGAACCCATATACAGTATTCATTTTGACAAATTGGATATCAGAAAAACATGGAAAGAATAAATAGCAAAATGAAAAAGACGATGGAAACATTAATTTGTTATGCATTTGTGACTGTGCTTCTTCTTGGGCAAGCTCTTGCAACTACGCACAGCAATGATTCTAACGAAATAGAGCTTGAGCTTGTAATTCGATGTCCCAAAACTGATATAAAAACAGGCGATGAGATTCCAATTATTTTCACAATTACTAATACAGGTCGAATATCTTATACCTGCGAAATTAAAAACTACGATCGTAGCGGACGTATTTTTGAATACCAACTGTTAGTAAAAGATCAGAGTGGAGAAGTTGTCCCCGATCCTAGAGAGGAAATAAAATGGCTAGCCCTTGGCGGATTATCGGCAGGGCAGGGCAAAATAAAAACCGGTGAATCATTCACAAAAACCATTGTGTTGAATCGATGGGCCCTGATATGCGAGCCTGGGCGTTATACTGTAACCGGAACCTACTATAGCGAAGCAGTTGACGCAAATGGAAAGCAAATAATAGTTGAATCAGCTCCTATTGAAATCCTTGTTGAGTCACGCACGGATGAGGAGATGGCACACTATATAGAAAAGCTGGCAGGGCAGCTCAAAGCAATTAAAGCCGGCAAAGAAATGGGTTGGCAAGAAAAATACAAACAAGCTGAAAAAAGAGAAGAAGTTCTTAAAAAGCTGATGTTTACCTGCGATTCAAGGATAATACCGGTTTTAATCGATTTTATGTATGAGAAACATAATCATCGTAACGAGATGTCTTGTGTTAATGAGGCGTTTGCTTTTTATCTGCAAGAAAAAACGCTGATAAAAGATGCTATTTTTGAGAGTGTTAAAAAACGTGGTTTGGCACCTGAAATGCTTAGCACCCTAATTCTTTTGGACTGTAAAACAGAGAAGATTACTCCGCTGATTCCGATAGCATTAGATTCGAATAATCCTGATATTGTATCAGACGGCGCCCAAGCAGCAGCGGAGTACCCAGACGACTCATATATGCCGCGACTTATTTCTTTGGCCTTAGACCCTAATCATCCGGCTCGATGGGATGCAATTGGAGCAATTGCCAATAACCGTACTGATGAAGGAGTCAAGACTCTTAAGGTTCTCCTGGAAGACCCAGATAAGATGATTCGCGAAATCACTACGGGAGCTATCCGGTCTGCTTATGACCATCATAGAGTATATCCGGAACATTGTGATGATGAATATACGGCCGAGTTAGCTGCCGCTGCGACAGATTTCAAAGAGCCGTATGCAGTTCTTGAAATACTCAAAACCCGCGACAAAGAAAGTATTGAAGCTATCAAAGGTCTTTTAGATGACCCAAGCAAGGATATCCCCTTGGCGGCAACCGATAAAGGAGTTAAAGCAATTAAAACCCTTTTAAATCATCCTGATGAAATTATTCGAACAGGGGCAATCGAAATGATTAAGTCCACTTATCGTACCTACCGGGGCAGGCCACTAAGTAACGATGACTTTGGAGAAGAGTTCAAAGAAAATCCTGAAGAGCGAAAGAAAAAGGTTTTAAAAGCTATAAGAAGTAGATGAGTCTAACCTGCAAAAAAACACGAGTCATAGGGGGATTTTGCACATCTGGCTTTACACTTTTCTGGACCAGAGGCGCGAGAGGGAATCGCTTAATCGCTGTGTTATTTGGGCCAGAAGAATTTTGCGGCTAAGAGATTTTAATTGTGGGTCATTGGCGGACTCGCGATGAGCTAAATCCAAGGCGTATTTGACCCTTTTTGAGGCATCAGATAATCTACCCATTTTAAGGTACACAAGAGCAGAATCCCGTAAAGCCGGGATATGCTCGCGGTTGATATCAAGTGCGTTGGCGAAGAATTCTGCAGCCTCCTCGAAAGCGCCATTCATGGCCCTGATAAGACCAAGATAATAATAAGCATCCGCATTGGCGCAATTGATATCGATGGCCCTTAGCAGGCAGTGTGATGCGTAATCGAGCTCGTCGATTGCCAAAAACATCGAGCTCATAGAAACAAGTATATCAGCATCTTCTGGGAAAGTTTTCAGCTCAGAAATCAGATATGCCCTGGCCTGTTGTAATTTGCCTGTCATTAACGCATATTGAGCCAGCCGGTAGTATGGTCCTGTGAGTGAATCATCTGCGTGCAGCGCCTGGTTGTACAGTTTTATCGCCTGCTGGAAATCTGCATTGTTAAAGGCGATTTCTCCCAGATGAAACAATGCCGGTGCAAAATCGCTTCTTAGCTCAAGCAGCCGGTTGAATTTTTCCTTCGCCGATTCAATATCACCGGATTCGAGCAAAAACAAACCAAAATCGAGAATAGCATCGGTGTCACCCGGGTTGATTCGAAGCTCTTCAAGAAAATACTCACGGGTGCGCTGGCTGTCTCCATCGGACCAGTAAGCCTGGGCGATTCGGTATTTAATTTGTGGGTGGCCCGGCTCAAGCTCGGCTGTCTTTAACCAGCAGTGAATAGCTTTTTTAAACTGGCCCCGAGCAAAGAGACTATTGCCGATATTGTAATAGCACAAAGCGCAATCCGGTTTTATCTGCTGGGCAAGATAAAACATCTGCTCAGCCAAATCGTGCAGCCCCATTTCGGTATAAGTAATTATCCGGTTGCAATAGCACGGCTCAAATCCCGGGTCGAGCTGCTGAACCTGCTCGAAGGTATCAATAGCCAAATCGTATTGGCCGGTCCGAGTGTAATCGACCGCCAGTGAAGTTAATATCTCCAAATCATCAGGATTTAACTGCAGCGCAGCTTCATATTCATTTATTGCGTCCTCAAACCTGTTGAGGGAATCTAAGGTCAGGGCCTTATTGAAATGCCACGTACCGTTCGAGGGATTTACCTGAAGAGCCATATCAAGTTCGTCGAGGGCCTGTGACATTTTGCCATCTTCGTACAGCTCAAAGGCCTTATGTGCCTTTCGCTCAGCTTTATCGTAAGAGCCAAATGTCATATCTTCTAAGACCATACGGAACAACCTTTGTTACTTTGGGACTCTGGCCGGGCCTTCCCTGACGAGCATCAGGTAACTCATCACCAAAACGGTATATCGCCCATAAAATACCATCGAGTTAGTGGTTTTTGCCAGTTTGATAGCTTTTTGCCCGCAGCAAAATTTTGCTGGAAATCTGAGTTATAAACTCTTACAATTGCAAAGGTTAGCAAGCGGGTCTGTTGATGAGTCGAACCTGAACGGTTGTTTTTCTGGAAAGTCGCTGCCAATAGTCTTATAATGTGCAGAAGCCGTGTGGCTTATGAACTAATCTAAGTTCGTTCGTACTACCATAGTACCGAACGTTGTTTCGTCCTTCGTCCGCCGTGTCTGCAACACGTCGCGACAGGCAGCGGACCGCGGGGAATGGATTGGAGAAGTGAAACTATGGTTAAAGAAATAAAAGGCCAGGTAACAGCCGGCAAAGGCAATTATGCTATCGTAGTCAGCAGATTCAATGAGTTTATAACCTCGAAACTGCTTGACGGTGCTATAGATTGTCTTCAGCGCCATGGTGCTTCTGATGAGCAGATAACTGCAATCTGGGTGCCGGGTGCCTGCGAGATTACGCAAGCAGCAAAAAAACTCGCACTAAGCGGCAAGTACGTTGCAGTTATCTGCCTCGGTGCAGTCATGCGTGGTCAAACCGCCCATTACGAATATATCTGCCAGCAGGTATCACGGGGTATCGGACAAATCAATTACGAGTCAGCCACCCCGGCTGTATTTGGTGTGCTGACCTGTGATACGCTCGAACAAGCGGCCGAAAGAGCCGGTACAAAAATGGGCAATGCCGGTGCCGATGCAGCAAGAACAGCCATGGAGATGGCTAACGTAATCAAACAAATATAAGTGGTTCGTTGATTTTCAACTACGAATATGAACTTTGACAAGAGAACAAAGGCCAGGGAGCTGGCAATGCAGGGATTATATCAGCTCGATGTGCAGGGTCCAGATTTGCTGGAGTTTTTAGATGAGTTCTTCATAGAGGCCCAGGCCGATGAAGTTGTCCATAAACTTGCCTCGGATTGGACAAGGCAAACATGGAAGAACCTGGTGCAGTGTGATGAGCTGATAGCTGATTCATCAATAAAGTGGCACTTCGAAAGATTATCACCTGTTGACAAAAGTATTTTGAGATTGGCGGTTTTTCAACTGAAATTTTGTCTGGATATTCCGCCTAAGGTTGTGATAAATGAGGCAATTGAGCTTGCTAAAAAGTTCAGCACGGATAAGTCGCCTGCTTTCATTAATGGAGTGCTTGATGCCGTTTTCAAAAAACTATATGCAGAGAAGCAAGCAACCTGAGGCAGATTCGTGCACAGATGATGTTCGTTGCTCGATAGACGAGGGTCAGGGATGAGAATAATTGCTGTATTAAACCAGAAGGGGGGGGTTGGAAAAACCACAACGGTGGTCAATACCGCGGCGGCCCTTGCTGCTATGGGCTTACGAGTTGCCGTTATAGACCTGGACCCTCAGGCGCACCTGACCATACACCTCGGCCTGGAGCCACAAAAGGCCAGTGCCGGCTCCTATGAGGTCCTCGTCAAGCAGGCCAGCTTTGAGAAGGAGCTTATAATTGTGCGTCCAAATCTCTGGCTGCTGGCTGCAAATATAAACCTCGTTGGCGCCGAAACCGAGCTTGTAAGTGTGGTCGGCAGGGAAACCATTTTGCGAGAGGCCATCATGGAGATTGAGGACAAATTCGATTATTGCCTTATTGATTGTCCTCCTTCGCTTGGCTTGCTGACCCTCAATGCCCTCGCTGCCGCCAAAGAGGTTTTGATTCCGCTTCAGCCGCATTTTTTGGGGCTTCAGGGATTCGGAAAACTGCTGCAAACCGTCGAGCTTGTCAACAAAAGGATTAATCCAGACCTGAAAGTCAAAGGGATTTTGCTGTGTATGTTCGACAGCCGTGCCTCACTTCCGAAAGAAGTCAAGTCTGATATCGAGCAGTTCCTTGAAAATGCACGCGAGACTAACTGTGCCTGGGCACATGCTGCGATTATACCAGTTTATATCCGAAGGAATATCAAATTGGCCGAAGCGCCCAGCTATGGCAAAACGATTTTTGAATACGAACGAAGCTGTCATGGCGCCGAAGATTACAAAAAAGTAGCCGAATTTATACATTCTCAATCCGTTGCACCGATACAGTCGGATACGACCCCCGCCGTTTTGCTTGCCCCTCAGCTTCTTGCGAAGCAAGGCGAGGGGCTTCGCAAAGACGAAGCATCGGGGGCCGCTGCTGGAGAAAATCAGGTCAAGCCACCTATCGAAATCAAGTCAATATCAAGTTCTGATTCGCAATCGCCTATAGAAATTCCGCAAACCGGCCAAACGCAAAAGTGACGAAACTTGTCTGACCCGCTGCCCCGCCTTGCGGCGAGAGACGCAGGGGCATGCGACAGTCAAAATTCAGATTTGTAATAGGCGGTATAAAAAGCTGGGTGATATAGGACTCAAACCTGTGGGCTAATGATTTCTTCGGTGTGCCCTAACAAATCCATAACTTCTTGTTTTATTAAATTTTATATTCTACCGGTTTTTTGTGGGGGAATAAAAACTCGCCAAATAGTTGCAATAAAAAGTGACGCTATCTCGTCTTATATAGTGAAATTGGCCACAATGTTTGGTCTTTGGAAATTTGGTTTCTGATTTAAGAAAGGAGCATAAAAATGAAAAGGGCATGTTTAGTAATTTTGGTGGGTTTAATCGTTGCTTGCATTTCGGTACCTGTGATTGCCGGGCCTATGGGTGGGTACGGCCATAAGGCCGGCAGGATGTATGGAGGTCCCGACAAAGCGTTTGGAGGCCCCCGCAGGGGTGGTGGTTATATAATCGGGATGGTTTTGAAAATGAAGGAAGAGCTTGGTCTTAGCGACAGCCAGGTTGAGCAGTTAAAAACTCTTAAGGGCGAAGTTAAAGAGCAGATGAAGGCCGGCCAGGATGCTGTTAAGGCCAAGAGAGAAGCCCTGCAGGAAGCGGTAAAAGCCGGAGCTGAAGAAAGTGCAATTCGCGCTGTAGCGGCTGAGCTCGGTACAGTGCTCGGTGACCAGGCGGCCCTTAGGGTTAGCACCAAAGCAAAGATTGATGGAATTCTGACGGAAGACCAGCAGTCCAAGCTAAAAGAGTTGAAAGGACAA
>CAZOQJ010000089.1:0-9680 GCA_964581905.1 uncultured Pirellulales bacterium | reverse complement strand
TGGATGTTCAAAGCCTCAAGATACAAAAAGAACAGACTGGTATGGATTTGGAGCTATTTAAGCGTTACGACTTTCCCAAACAGGTTGAGCAACTGTTAAGCGACTATAGAGAGGCTGGACGTGAACTTGAGCGAACACAGGCCCGTGCTCGCTCGAAACTGGCGCAGGCTGAGGCAAGACTAAAAAGTTCAAAAGCGCAATTTGATATGAAAAAAGAACGCCTGGAAAAGACAAAAAGGCAGATTTCCGCATGTACAATCAAAGCACCAGCGCCAGGTTTAGTTGTATATAGTTCAAGTGGTGATTTTTGGAGACGGCGAGATAGACCTATTGAGGAAGGCGGAACGGTCTATGAGCGTCAGACGATTATAGAACTGCCTGATACTTCGGAAATGATTGCTGAAATAAGTGTTCACGAGTCCTCGGTGGATAAAGTTAAGCCGGGTCAAAAAGCAACAATAACGGTTGATGCCTTTCCCGACCAGAAGTTTAACGGTGAGGTGCTTAAAGTTGCTCCCTTGCCGGACCCACAACGTGGCTGGCTAAGCCCGGACCTTAAAGTCTACGCAACTCAGGTCAGCATAAAAGGCTCCTTCAATTTTCTCAAGCCGGGAATGTCAGCCAAGGTCGAGATTCTTGTCGAGCAGTTAGACGGTGTGATAATTGTACCAGTTCAAGTAGTTGCAAATCGCGAGGGTAAAAAAGTTTGCTACTGCCTGACAACAAGAGGTACCGAACAGCGAGAGGTGCGAACAGGGTCTTTTAATGATACGTTTGTCCAAATCACTGATGGTCTGCAAGTCGGCGAGGAAGTGTTGATGAATCCTCCACGATTGACAGTACCGACTACCCTGGCACAAACTAAAGAAGATTCGAAGGAACCTCAAAAGGCCGAAAATGAGTCAAGAAGACCGGGAAGAGAACGTGCAGATGATGAAAAAAGACCAAAGAGGGTTCAAGGCGAAGAAAAAGAGCGAGAGCCAAAGGCCGGCTCTGCTGGAATGGAACGATTTCAAAATCTATCTGAAGAAGAAAAGGCCAAATTAAAACAACGCTTCGAAAATATGTCTGATGAAGAGAAGAAAAAAATTATGGCTAAAATGCGCGAAGAATTTAAACAGCAGGGTCAGGCGAAGCAAGATTGAGTAAATGAGTAAGCCGGCAATGCAACAGCCCCACAAAACTCCTGATTTCAAAAATGATACACCTATCTTAGCGATAGAGCAGTTACATAAGAGTTACCAGCTTGGCTCCGTCCAACTGCAAGTCTTACGCGGTATCGACTTGACTATAAAAACCGGCGAATATGTGGCCATAATGGGCCCAAGCGGCTCAGGGAAATCCACGTTGCTTAACATGATTGGCTGTCTGGATAGACCCACCAGCGGTGTATACAATCTTGGAGGACAAGATGTTTCTACTCTCGATGACGACCAGTTGTCTCTCATCAGAGGCGCACGAATAGGTTTTGTATTCCAATCTTATAATCTAATCCAACAACTAAACGTCATCGAAAATATAGAGATTCCGATGTATTATCAAGGTTTTTCAGAACGTGAAAGTCTCAAGCGTGCAAGGGAATTGGCGATAATGGTAGGCCTTGGTGACAGACTTACCCATAAACCTTCAGAACTCAGCGGTGGAGAACAACAGCGGGTGGCGATTGCCAGGGCATTAGCAAACAATCCGTTGATTATTTTAGCTGATGAACCCACCGGTAATCTTGACTCGGAAAGCGGCGCCGAGATTTTAAGCATTTTGATGGACCTGCATAAGCAGGGCAGAACTCTTATTGCTGTAACCCATGATGACAATGTCGGCAGACAAGCTCAACGGATTATACGCATTCTTGATGGACGCATACAACAATAGAGCAAGCCGTCAACAATGTTAAAGAAGCAGTAGATTATGTTTTCGTTTCGCTTAAAACGCACATTTAAGTTAGGGATAAAAAGTCTGTGGATGCATCGGCTGCGTTCGACTCTCATGACGTTGGGCGTAATATTCGGCGTCGCCTCGGTAATCGCGATGTTAGCCATAGGTGAAGGTGCCAGCCAACATGCCCAGGAACAAATTGCCCGACTTGGCAGTCGTAATATTATTATAAAAACAGTAGAACCTCCTGAAGACCAGGATGCCTCTACACAGGAGCAAACCATGCGTGAATATGGCCTGACCTATTCCGACGCCGAGCGGTTCCGTAACAGCATTCCTGACGTCGAAGTTGTCGTGCCAATTCGTCGTCTCGGCCAACGTGCCTGGTACCGAAACCGCAAGGTAGCTATAGAGGTCATTGGTACTGTGCCGTGGTATCCTGAGATGGCACCGATACAGCTAAGGCTTGGACGCTTCCTCAGCAGCATCGATATGCACTACAAGCAAAGCATTTGTGTTGTGGATGAGAAAGTGGTCAAAGAGCTGTTCGCTTTTGATGACCCATTAGGAAATGATTTGAAGATAGCCAGCGATTACTACCGAGTCGCCGGTGTTGTCAGCGCACAGGATGCTGCCCCGGCAACGGACACCCTTAACAACGATGTTCCTGTAACATCGAGTCAGGGCGGCGCAAACATAGGAAACATCTATATTCCTCTCACTACGGTTAAGGACCGTTTCGGGGAGATATCGATACAGCTTAGCGGAAGCAGCGGACGCAGTATCGAAAAAGTTGAACTGCAGGAAATCATCGTAAAAGTCGGCTCAATGGAAAATGTGCTGGCAACACGCGATATTCTGGAAACACTTTTGGAACGATTCCATAAAAAAAATGATTACCAGGTAATCGTTCCTTTGGAGCTGTTACGCCAGGCAGAACGCACCAAACTGATTTTCAGTATTGTGCTCGGCTCAATCGCTGCAATTTCGCTGCTGGTCGGCGGCATAGGAATTATGAACATTATGCTCGCCACCGTCAGCGAGCGAACACGCGAGATTGGCATCCGCCGGGCACTCGGTGCCAGAAAACGAGATATTATCATCCAATTCCTCTCAGAAACCCTGCTTTTAACCTTTGCCGGAGGCATCCTCGGCATAATCCTGGGCTCTTTTATACCGTTTTTGGTCACTTATTTTGGTCGTATGCCCACGGTTATAACAGGTACTTCTTTAATTTTGGCCTTTGGAATCAGTGCTGCCGTCGGCGTAACCTTTGGCTTATATCCTGCCTATCGTGCCGCCAATATGGACCCCATCCAGTCACTCCGCCACGAATAATATCTACAAACAGACCTATAGATATGAAAATCCGCTGTTTATTGCGGAAAAAACTTGCAATTATCTAAGCAGCCGACTAAAATGCGGGATTAGTGTTTGAAGAGTGTATTTCAGACACAATCGTATACTTGTCTCGGCGAAGCGCCAAGCCGTAGCCGGATACGATATACAAGACATAGACAATAAAGAAAGGGTTTGTCTGAAAGATGTTAACAAAACAGGAAAAAGAGAATATTATCCACGATTTTAAGGCACACGAAGGGGATAGCGGTTCACCTGAAGTGCAGATTGCACTACTGACGAAGAGAATTAACGACCTCACCGAACACCTCAAGACTCATCGCAAAGACCACGCATCCAGACGTGGCTTATTGAAAATGGTCGGGACCAGGTCGGCATTGCTTAAGTACTTAAGCAAAAAAGATGTAAAGCGTTATCAGGAAATTATTTCCCAACTTGGCTTGAGAAAGTAAAATTATCAATCGCAAGTTGCATCTCGTAAATTACCAAGGGATATAAGGTGCAGAACATAAACAATGAGGTAGTGTATGTTTAACGTATGTAGAGTAGAAAGACAAATTGGTGGCAGAACGTTATCCATCGAGACAGGTAAAATTGCCAGACAAGCAGACGGAGCTGTAATAGTGCAATATGGTGAAACTGTCGTTCTTACTGCCGTGGTAACTGGACCGCCCAGAAGGGAAGATATCGATTTTTTCCCGCTGAGCGTTGATTATCGTGAAAAACAAAGTGCCGCAGGCAAATTCCCTGGTGGGTTTATCAAGCGTGAGGGAAGACCGACTACCAAAGAAATCCTTACGGCAAGAATGATTGACAGGCCTATCAGGCCGTTATTCCCCGAAGGCTATTTCCAGGAAGTACAAATTATAGCATCTGTTTTAAGTGCCGACCGCGAAAACGACCCGGATGTTCCCACTATGATAGGAGCCAGCGCGGCGCTTACGATAAGCAAAATTCCATTTTTGGGCCCCACCGGGTCTTGCAGATTAGGCAGAGTGAATGGAGAATTTGTCGTCAACCCCACGCATCAGCAGATTGCTGAAAGCGACCTAAACCTGCTCCTTGGTGGACGCAAAGATGCCATAAATATGATTGAAGTCAAAGCTAAGGAGCTGTCGGAAGAAACCATCGCCGAAGCCATCGCAACCGCACAGGAAACCATCCGTCAGATTTGCGATATGATAGAAGAACTCCGTTCAAAAGTCGGCGTCGAAAAGGAAATTCCGCTCATTGAAGTCGATGAGGAACTCTATTCGGAAATTCATTCAAAGGCGGCTGATAAATTGCGCGAACTCAAGCAGATATCTACCAAACAGCAGCGTAACACCGCTCGAAAAGAACTATTTGAGCAGCTCAATGCTGAATACTGTGGTGTTGAAGAAAATCAGGAACCGGCTGCCGTTGAAGGTTCGAATGTCATTAAGCCAAAATGCAATAATGCAATGTTTAAGCGAATCTTTGAAAAGATAGAGAGTGAGACTGTCCGCAAGATGTTATTAGAAGGTAAAAGAGCTGATGGCAGAGGATACAATGACGTTCGTTCTATTGACTGCGAAGTAGGCATCTTGCCCCGAACCCACGGCTCAGCATTGTTTACGAGAGGAGAAACTCAGGCATTGGTGAGTGTAACCCTCGGTACCATCAGAGATGCGCAGATTATAGATGGTTTATTAGATGAGTATGCCCAAAATTTCACACTCCACTACAACTTCCCCCCATTTTCTGTCGGCGAGGTGCGTCCTGTCCGCGGCCCAGGTCGAAGAGAGATTGGCCATGGAGCTCTTGCGGAACGGGCATTAGAGCCGATAAGGCCCGCAGAAGACAATTTCGCATACACGGTCAGAATCATCTCGGATATCACTGAGTCGAACGGTTCCAGTTCAATGGCTTCGGTTTGTGGCGGGACTCTGGCTCTAATGGATGCCGGCGTTCCGATTACAAAACCAGTAGCCGGCATCTCAATTGGAATGATCAGCGACAAAAATGACCAATATGAATTGCTGACCGATATACTTGGCGAGGAAGACCACTATGGCGATATGGACTTCAAAGTCGCAGGTACTGTCGATGGTATTACAGCTATACAGCTCGACATCAAGGCCGAGGGACTACCACACAATATTATGGTCGAGGCCCTGCAAAACGCCAAACAAGCGCGTCTGGAAATTCTGGAAATTATGGCCAAGACCATTAGTAAGCCAAAACCAGAGTTAAGTGTATATGCTCCAAAGCTGGTATCCATTGAAATTGACCCTGAACTAATCGGCAAGGTAATAGGGCCGGGCGGCAAGGTCATCAAAGGCATTCAGGAGCAGACCGATACAACCATCGAGGTCGAAGAGGATGGAACTATTTACATAAGCTGTCTCGGCGGCGATGGCCACCTCAAGGCCAAAGAGATTATCGAATCAATTACACAGCCACCTGTAGTGGGGCGGATATACCACGATTCAAAGGTGGTATCCGTCAAAGACTTTGGTGCATTTGTTGAAATAATACCGGGCGTTGAAGGATTGTGTCATATAAGCGAATTAAGCGACAGTTACGTCAAAAACGTTGACGACGTTTGCAAATTAGGCGATTTGATACCGGTAAAGTTATTATTGATTGACGAGCAAGGCAGATTCAAACTTTCTCGCAAAGCTGCTCTTGCTGAGATGACTAAAACACAGCAAGATAAACCAACAGAAAAAAATGAGAACAAAAGTGAGCTAAAGTGACACGGAGTTTCATTGCGAGCAGCGCAGCGACGTGGCAATCTCTCTGGCGAGGTTTGAGATTCTTCGCTCGCTGTCCTATGGGCTCCTCACGGAGGACACTCACTCAGACCTGCCCTGAGCGAAGTCGAAGGGATGACAGCTTTGCTGCCACTTTAGGCACTTTACACTTTTCAGTATCTTTGTGGCAAAAAAGCTTCAGGCTCAGCGGTAAAGAGGGAAAAATAAGTGCTCCAGTTTGTATGTGGTTTTATTGTTGCTTTATTGGTCGCTGCACCGGCTGTCTGGCTGATTCTGCATAAAAAACTCTCCAAAGCTCAGCAAAGTACAAACGGCCATCTCAAACAACTTGAGGAGCTCAGCAAGTTGACCGGTGCCCTTGCTCATGAAATAAAAAATCCGCTCTCTACCATTAAAATTAATTTGAAACTTGTAAGCGAGGAGCTGGAAGACTCAAATACCAATGTACCTGCAGGCAAGGGCGTCCAGATACCCACAAGGGCACTTAGAAAAATCGCTGTTATTCAGAAAGAAACAGATAGACTTGAGCAAATTCTTGATAGTTTTCTGAAATATATCGACAGGACCAAATTGCAATTGGCAAGCGTCGACATTAATGAGCTTATTGATGATATGATTGATTTTTACTCGTCACAAGCTCACAGCCATTCGATTACAATTCGCCAAGGCTTATATAATGAGCCACTTATTTGCAAAATCGATGCTGGTATGTTAAAACAGGTAATATTAAATATATTTATTAACGCCCAACAATCTATGAGCAACGACGGTGAATTAATAATAAGAACAGACCGACAAAAAAAAGAGGCAGTTATTCAAATTAGCGATACCGGCCGGGGCATTGCACCGGCTAATTTGTCTAAAATTTTTGATGCCTTCTATTCTTCTCGACCACAGGGAAGCGGATTGGGCTTACCAACAGCGAAAAAGATTATTGAGGCGCATAATGGTACAATAACTGTTGACAGCGAGCCGGGCAAGGGAACATCATTTACCATAAAACTGCCCCTGCAAGACCATTGAGAAAGTAATCTGATGAGTAAAGATGCCATAATTTTAATCGTGGACGACGAGCCTGACCACGCTGATGGTATCACCGAAGCGCTCGAAAAACACTGCGCAAAGGCCATTGCTGTCTACAACGGCAAAGATGCCCTGGAAATCATCCGCGAGCAAACGGTCGATATCGTTGTTACCGATTTAAAATTGGGCGATGATATTGACGGGCTTTCCATTCTTGAAGAAACCAAGAAGTACAGCGACAAAACAGAAGTCATTTTAATTACCGCCTATGCGACCATCGATACCTGTAAAAAAGCTATGAGAAGGGGGGCATTTGATTATCTCGTCAAGCCAATTGATATCGACCAGCTCCGTACACTTGTCGACCAGGCCAGCCGAAAAGTCGCATCTTCCCGCTCAAAGGATAAGCCCAAAATAAATGAAAAGCAGTTTGAATTTGAGGCGGTGCGCGGAGAAAATCCCGCGATGCAGGGAATATTTAACGTGCTGAAACGTGTGGCTCCGACAAATATATCCGTCCTAATCGAGGGCGAATCCGGAACAGGCAAGGAGTTACTGGCAAGGGCAATTCATTATAACTCTCCACGTTGGGATAAGCCCTTCAAGCCCGTAAATTGTGCCGGCCTGACCGAAACCCTCTTGGAGAGTGAATTATTCGGCCACACCAAAGGCGCCTTTACCGGCGCATCAAATGATAGAAAAGGATTGTTTGAGACTGCTGATAAAGGAACGCTACTTTTGGACGAGATTGGTGATATGACCCCCAATAGCCAGGCCAAGCTGCTGCGGGTGCTCGAAGATGGCATCGTAATACCGGTGGGCTCCAATAAGCCGGTTGTAGTAGATGTCAGAGTCATTAGCGCAACTAACCAGAGTTTGACAAAGCTCATAGAAGAAAAAAAATTCAGGCAGGATTTGTATTTTAGAATCAAAGGCGTAAACATCTCTCTACCGGCCCTTCGCGACAGGACAGAAGATATACCTGCTCTTGTAGAGTATTTTCTCAAAGAGGCGGTCGCAGAGACCGGCTCCGAAATTGCCGGCATAACAGAACAGGCCCAGACAGTCCTTTCAAACTATGATTGGCCTGGTAATATTCGTCAGCTACGAAATTGCATCCGAACAATGGTCGTAATGTGTGAAAAAGATAAGCTCGATGTGCAGGACATCCCGCCTGAAATAGTGCAGAGACGGCAATTAGCCGCCGGCAGCACAACCGCAACAACTACAGCCGGTAAATCACTAAATGAGCTGGAAAAACAGGCCATTATAGATACATTAGCAAAAACAAGAGGCAATCGCCAGGAAGCCGCTAAAATCCTCGGCATCGGTGAAAGAACCCTCTACAGAAAAATCAAGGAATACAACTTGTAGTGCGTCTCAATTCTCGATGCTCGTAAGTGGTTAAATACTCACCAATTAACTACTCACCATCACGCAAGTTTCCATATCGAAATCAAACTAACGCTACCTGAACTATAGAGCAAAGAGATTTTACCCGAAAATATATCATAATTTTTGTGGCGATTTGCAATAAAAGGCCCCACGGGAGCGTCTAAATCTATTGTAGCGCCTACTTTGCCATAGTTGGCTACGAAGGCGGGCCCTACAGAGAATAGATGGGAAAAACATGGTGTAGCTGCTGTGAGGATGTTAATCAGATGAAACCAATGTTATTTTTTTACTTGACATTTTACCCTCAATCAGGTATGCTATTGGTTGAAAAATAGTGGTTTTTTTCTAATTAAAGATGGATAAGGCGTTAATTCGGCTAAGCTAAAGGTGGTAATTGCAACCTTAGCCGGAGAGTGATGACTATTAAGGACGAGAGCGATGATGACAAAGCAGTGTGTCCTCATATTGGCTATGATTGCGTTGTGTAGCGGCATTGCTCAAGGGGTCATTCCCAAGAGCGGTATTTTCGATATTGACGGCCCATCAGGGCTCAGCTTTGATTCAATTCCCTGGGTGTCTCCCAATCCTTATTCATATGTATATCTATGGCCTTTTGGCACAAATGATTTGTATACGGGTCCGGGTTCACAATATAACCTTGCCCAGACACTATTTTCAGGCGGTTCTTTTACCATCACGGATTACGATGAAAAAAATGGCAATCTTGGTATTCGAATGGGCAACTATACCACTGGTACACAGACATTTGAAGCTTGCATACTCACGTTAGATTTTATCGGCAGCGGCAGTTTCAATGTTTATCTACCCGAATTTACATTTGAGACAAATGAAAATATGTTCTTCTGGGTAGCAGAAAACGGCGCGACATACTTTGCAAATTCCCTGAAAGGTGTCGGTTACCCTGATATATCAGCCGATGTAGCTATGGCCGCAGGCGACGAATATCTTGCGAAGGTTCCTGAACCAGCCACGATTTTGCTGCTCAGCCTGGGCGGATTAGCATTGCTGAGAAAAAGAAAAACATAATCTGTAGGGGCGGTTCGTGAACCGCCCTAATGATTTTATGTCCCTCCATTTGGGTTTTCTTCATCCGTCTGCCAATTGGCAGGGTTATCGGCAATATACTGGCGGATTCGGTTTAATTCTTCTTCGTTGCGGATGATATGTTCGTAATAATTACGCTGCCACAGCTTAGTGCCAAAGGTCTTTTGAACGTTGTTGATTCGCTTGGTAGAAATGGTCTTGAAGGCTCCGATCAAACGTGACAGC
>CAZOQJ010000088.1:0-9814 GCA_964581905.1 uncultured Pirellulales bacterium | reverse complement strand
ATTAAAGGGGAATTACCAAAAGCTCAAACGATGGTTTGTGTTTGTAATGTCACCAACGAAGGTAATGTCAAAAGGATATTTGAGGCGATTCTGGAAAATTGGGGTGGTCTTGACATCCTGGTCAATGCAGCAGGAGTAGCGCCGCCTTATGCGCTTATCGATATGCCGGTGGATAAATGGAGAGTTGCTCTAGAGGTGAATCTGACCGGGTATTTGCTTATGGCTAAAGAGGCAGCGAGAATTATGATTGCCCAGGGGATGGGCGGCAGCATAATAAATTTAAGCTCTAAAAGCGGCCTGGACGCAAGTAAGAATAATACCGCATATAATGCAACGAAGGCCGGCGAGATTCATATGGCTCGCGGTTGGGCACTGGAGCTTGGCGAATACGGCGTAAGAGTCAATTGCGTTGCTCCCGGCAATGTGTTTGAAGGCTCAAGAATCTGGAATCCGCAGTATATAAAGGTCTGTGCCAAGAAATACGGCATCAGTCCTGAGGATGTAATTGCTTACTATGTGAGCAGGACCGCGCTGAAGCGCGAAATCAAAGGGCAGGACGTAGCTGATTCGGTGGTTTTCTTATGCAGCGATAAAGCCCGGACCATCACCGGACAAATCCTCGTCCCTGATTCCGGCCAAGTTATGGTGCGATAGAAAAAATCCAAACCACAGAATTATCAGATATACTATCTGCATTACCGAAACCGCAATTCTATCATTGAACACAACATGCAGAGAAACTGTTCCTTTTCGGATTGCATTTTTAGGGTGAAATAGCTATATTTAGGTTTTCTAATGTTGGAAATGGGACCGATTGAACGTATTAAAAGGGCATAAAGGCTGTTTTTGAAGAGATTGGCAATATGGATTTTTGTATCGAGGACACTCGAAAAAAACCGATTCCGAAGCTAAAAGAGCTTATAAACGACAAGATTATTGCTTTGGAACAGGCCGAAGACTGGCTCAGGAGTATTTATGAGATTCGCTTTTTCGAGGAGAAGGTTTTCGACCTTCTGGGCCAGAATATTATCAAAGGCGCTTCACATCTTTATGCCGGCGAAGAAGCCGTCGCTGTCGGCGCTGTTGCGGCGATTGAGCGGGGCGATGTAATCGGCTCAACTCATCGAGGCCACGGTCACTGCGGAGCTATCGGCAATAAATACGCCGACACCGAGCAGGACCGCCATGAACACTGGAATGCTATGATGGCCGAATTAATGGGCAAAGAGACCGGTTATTGCAAGGGCAGAGGCGGCTCAATGCATATAGCTGAGGTGGAGAAGCAAAATAACCTCGGCTCAACAGGTATCGTTGGGGGTAATCAGCCATCAGCAGTCGGCGCGGCTTTGGCGGAGAAATATAAGAAAACAGGCAAAGTGGTGCTTTCATTTTTCGGCGACGGCTCAACCAATTGCGGTAGTTTTCACGAGTCAATGAATATGGCCTCGACCCTGAAGATTCCCTTAGTGGCCATAATCGAGAACAACCTTTATGGGATGAGCGTGCCTTTCTCGGGCAGCGAGGTTGACGGCACCAGAAGGGCAAGCAACATCACGGATATCGCAGAGCGGTGCTATGCCTACAATGTTCCTGCTATGATTGTAAATGGTCAGGATGTCGTAGCTGTGTATTTGGCTATCCACTCAGCAGTGACATTGGCGAGGGCTGAGAATCAAATGACTATTGTCGAGGCCAAGACCTACCGCTGGTACGGCCACAGCCGAAGTGACCCGCGTGCCTACCGCACAAAAGCCGAGGAAAAGACCTGGTACGACCGAGACCCCATTATTGTACTGAGAGAAAAACTGCTGACTGATGCGCTTTGCACAGAAGCAGAATTAGATGAAATAAAGGACAAGGCCTTTAATACAATTGAAACAGCTACGAAGTTTGGGATAGATAGCCCCTGGCCGAACCCTGCGGATTTGACGAAAGACGTATATGTCGAGGAAAGTTATCCTGCTGAACTTATAGAGTCCGAGAGGGGCACGTCTAAAAAGGTAATGAAGGCAACCGTTACCTTTGAGGCAACTCGTGCTTCATCCAAAGCTAAAACAAAGAAAGAAGCTGCTGAGCAGGCCAAAGCGGAAGTGAAGTCTAAGTTTGATATGGACGTAATGACGATTGGCCAGGCGGTTTCAGCCGCTCAGGCGGAAGAGCTGAGAAGGGATAAAAACGTTATCGTGATAGGCGAAGACGTAGGTCTTTACGGCGGGGCATATCAGGCGACTCGCGGGCTATCGGCTGAATTCGGCACCGACAGGGTGATTGATACGGCGATATCCGAGGCGGCCATTGCAGGTGCCGCCGTCGGCGCAGCTCTTCGTGGTTTGCGGCCTGTGGCTGAGATTATGTATGTTGATTTTGTTACGATAGCGATGGACCAGCTCGTTCACGTCGGCGCTTATAACCGCTATATGTTCGGCGGCAAGGCAAAAGTGCCGATGGTCCTGCGAACCGAAGGCGGTGTAGGCAGATGTATCGCGGCGCATCATTCGGAGTCATTAGAGGCATGGCTTATGCATCCGCCGGGACTTTATGTGGTGATGCCTTCAACTCCTTACGATGCAAAGGGTCTGCTTAAGGCCGCTATTCGCAGTGACAATCTGGTGGTGTTTATCGAGCACAAGGCGACATACGGCCAGCTCGGCCCGGTGCCGCAGGGCGATTACATTATTCCATTGGGCGTGGCGGATATTAAAAGGCCCGGCAAAGATGTAACAATTGTCAGCTATAGCAGAATGGCTATGTTCTCGCTGCAGGCGGCAAAAATTTTAGCTGAGCAGCATGGCATCGACGCGGAAGTAATCGATGTGCGAACGCTAAAGCCGCTGGATATAGAAACAATAGCCGAATCGGTCCGCAAAACGGGTCGGCTGGTAACGGTCAGCGAGGGTTTCGGCACCTGTGGTTCCGGCAGAGAGATTGCCGGCCGGTTTATGGAATACGAGTTTAGTGATGGCAGCCGCGGATTCGATTATCTCGATACGGCTCCGGTCAACATGGCAGCAGCCGATGTGCCGCCGCCGATGAGTGAGCCGTTGGAAAATGCCAGTATTCCGAGTGTTGAGAGAATTGTAGAGACCGTTAAGGCAATTGTATAACCAATTAGAAAAACGAAGTACAAGGATTCTATAATGGCGAAAGAGGTAAGATTACCGCAGCTTGGGCAAACGATGGAAGAGGGAACCGTTGTTGGTTGTATGGTCAAGGTCGGCGACGAAGTAAAAAAGGGCGATTGTATTTTTGAAATAGAGACCGACAAGGCAACGCTTGAGATGGAATCGCCCGCTGAGGGTTTTGTAAAGTATATTATCGCTGAAGTGGGCCAGACACTTCCTGTTGGGACACTAATTTTGGTTCTCGGCGAGAAGGACGAAGAAGTGCCGCAAAGCTTCGTCGATTCGCTCAAGGCTGCCGGCTCAGCTGTGGCTGTGGAAGCTGCGTCTGCTGTTGTTGGTGAGCCAGCCAAACCAGAAACGCAGCCGATCAAGTCGGCAGATAAAATAAAGGCGTCACCGCGGGCCAGGAAATTGGCTGAGCAGCTTGGCGTGGACCTGTCAAAAGTTACCGGCACAGGGCCGGGCGGCAGAATTACCGAACAGGATATCGAAAAATCAGCCGCATCAATATCGACTGAACCGGCTGAAGAAAAACTTGGAGAGACAATACCGGTAAATCGGCTGCAGAAAATAACCGCTCAAAGAATGCTCAAGTCAAAACACGAAATACCTTGTTTCTATTTGACTGTGAAAGCTGATGTCACCGAGCTTGTGAAATTACGAAACAAACTAAACAGAACCAGCGATGTTCACCCCGTTGGAAATTCAACGGGGGATAATATGAGACGAAAAGGTAAAATTTCTAACGGGGTAAAAGTCACCTACAATGATTTTATTATAAAGGCGGTTGCAATCGGCCTGGAGAAATTTCCGGTTATGACAGGACAATCTGCTGGTGACACTATCCATCTGGCTAAAACAATCGATATCGGCCTGGCAATTGCCGTGCCGGGGGGGCTGGTTGCACCGACTATCAAGGACGTGAATAAAAAGGATGTTTTTCAGGTCGCGCGTGATAGTAAGGCGTTGATTGAGAAGGCCCGCAGCAACAAACTGGCACCCACGGATTTGGAAGGCGGCTGTATCACCGTGAGCAATCTTGGTGCCTTCGGGATAGATTCTTTTATTCCAATAGTCGTCCCCGGCCAGTGCAGCATCCTGGGTATCGGCCGGATTAGCGATACCTGTGTTCCTGATGATAGCAGCTTTATAGTTCGAAAGCTGATGAGTATGACGCTTTCGATAGACCATAAAGTTACCAATGGAGCATACGCAGCCCAGTTTTTGGACTTTGTAAGAAAATTGCTGGAAGATACGTCCACCTTTGAATAAAATAAGGTGGTTGAACGAGTTACCATTTTACACGCAATAAATAATGATACAAAGGAGTATTGAAATGGCAAAGAAAGCTGAAGCAGTACGTTTACCGAATATAGCAAAAGCAGAGCCGAAGGTTCCTGTTATTGGTGTTTTTGCAACCAGCGACCCGCGTATTGATAAGGCCAGCAGAACTCGCTGTCAGAACATTGCAAAGATGGCTGCTGATTGTATAAGCGGCTCTGTGGTGCTGCCTGATAAGACGCCAGTACCGGTGGTTTATTCTACGGTGTTGATAGATGGCGAGGCGCAGGCTGATATTGTTGCTCAGCAGTTCCGCAAGGCCGGCGTGAATATTTTAGTATGCGTGCCGGATACCTGGGCATTTCCGCAGCTTACTACCATCTCGCTGCTGCAGCAATTCCCCTCGAATACGCCTATAAACATTACCTGCGGCAACAGCGGCCCCAAGCCGGGCGTGGTTTATGCCCATGCGCTCAATGGTGCCATCAGTCAATACGGGCGAATGGCTGCCCTGAATGTCGGGACGTGGCCTGATACTGGAATTGACCCGAAGATGACCAGCCAAACTGCGAAGAGCCTCATAGACTGGTGCTATGCTGCGGTAACGGCTGTGGCCCTGCGTGGCCGAAGAGTTGTGGTTTTAGGTCACGACTCGATGGGGATGGAAACAGCTCTGGCCCATGTTATTCCTACTCGGAATACCTTTGGTCTTGAAATTACCCGCCTGGATATGAAGCTTGCCGCCGATATGCTGAACAAAAAAGCTTACGACGAAAAGGAGCTTAAGGCGTTGCGAGGATGGGTCAACAGAAACGTCGGTAATCGGCTGGAGCTTCGCAATGAGGCGGACAGCTACAAGTTCAATCAGGAGCTGGCACTGTATTTGATAGTTCGCGACCTGATGGAAGACTTGAACGCAGTGGGCGGTGGGTTTATGAGCCAGTTGGAGTGGGGTAGTGACCCGCGAGGTATTCCGCTGCCTGTGGCTGATGCAATGGAGTCGTTCTTTAACAGTACATTCGACCATGCCGGACAAAAGGCACCGCTGCCATACGCTACCGAAGCTGATGTGCAGGGACTTTTGACGATGTTGTTTATGACGTATCTTTCCGGCGGAAATCCGCCCTTGTTTATGGACTTTAGAAAGGTCTGGGAGGCCTGGGAAATTAAAGAGCTGGCCAAAAAAATCAGCATCAAAAAACTGGATAAAAAGGCAGATTGGTTTAATAAAGGATTGGTCGATGGAGATAACTCCGGTAGCGCTGCATTTGATTGGGCGGCAAAACCCGGGACATCGGTCAGAAAGATTATGGACGGCGTGGGAATGCCTCTGGCTGATGAATTCTATTTCCCTGGTGGCGGAAATTCAGTTACGTTTATGACACCGGCTGGAATCGAAGGTATCGCCGCCCGGCTGACTTATAGTAGTGCCGCGGGTTTATTCAGTATGATATGGGACGAGGCATATACAACCGAGGTGCCGAAAAAACTTGGTCAGGCAATGTGCAACTTAACGACGCCGACTTGGCCGCACACTTTTGTCGTTCCCAAATACGCCAGCATGGTCGAATATAAGCAGTATCCGCCGGCCAATCATTTCCATATGACGTGGGATTTGCCTGTAGCACGCCTTGAGCACTGGATGGATTTGATGGGTGTGTTAAGCGTTGCGCCCTGGGCAGCCAGGCCGAAGTTCATTGAAGGTGTTGACAGGCCTCAGCCTTTGATACACCTGATGAACGGCGGTGAGGATGCTTTCAAACTGCTGAAAGTTCGTGGCTAAGTTTATGTAGCCAACTGTTCGGGTCCTGCAATTTCCATAGGAATTAGCCACAATTTTGGCTAATACTACTCTTTTTTGAGGCCGATAAGATAGTAATTAAGGTCTCCTACGAAGAAAAACTTAAAAATATATGTAATATAGCATAAAAGATAAGGGCATATGTTAGAGATGTTTAAGTCAAAGGAAAAACCTGCACAAGCCAAGATACTGGTCGTTGATGATGAGCCCGATTGTCTAAGCACCATTAAATATCGCCTGATTCATAGCGACTATGAGGTCGTAACCGCCACAAATGGAGAGGAAGGTCTTCAGAAAGCCCAGCAGGAAAGCCCAGACCTGATACTATTAGATACCAATATGCCGGTTATGAATGGCCGGGAGATGCTAAAATGTCTCAGAAAGCATCCTGCTCTAAAAGATACGCCCGTAATAATGGTTACTGCATGTTGCGAAGTGCAGGATATAGCTATAGCCTCGTCCTATGGCATTTCGGATTATATCGCTAAACCTTTTGATTTTACAGACTTGATAGAAAAGATTCAAAACGCCTTGGAACACAAAAAAACTCTGAGCAATGTGTAGGGGATTTGAATATAGGTATTTATTGTCAATGCTAATTGTTTGCTGTCGACCCTTCGGCTTCGCTCCCCTCGGCTTTGTTCGGGACAGGCAGGGCAAGCTTTGATTCTAAAGTTTGTTTTATTTTATTCAGCATCTCTTCGGGGTCGAATGGTTTTGTCATATAACCATCCGCTCCAAGCTGCGTTGCTTTTTCGGCGGTCATAGTGTCACTGCGAGCGGTAAACAGAATGACTGGTATCTGCTTCAGCTCTTCGTCTTTTTTAACTTGTTTGCAGACTTCAGACCCACCAATGACAGGTAAGAGTAAATCGAGCAATACCAAATCGGGTTTGTGCTGCCGTATTAAATCCAGCGCCTCTTTTCCATCGGCTGCTGTTAGAGTATCATAGCCGGATAGCTTTAATCTTAAGGATGTGAGCTTACGAATATCCGGTTCATCATCAACAACTAAGATTTTCTTTGCCATTCTAATCTGCTGTGTTAAGAATCTCTCTTTATGTTTTTCACAGTTTATCTTTAACCTAATCCGGGGGCTCGGTGAGTTGTCTCTAAATTTCGTTATCGGTGGGCGTATCTGTCGTTAGGAGTGTAAAGTTGAAAGTGCTGCCTTTACCGGCTTCCGACTCTGCCCAAATCTTGCCGTTATGTCTACCGATAATGTCTTTGCAAATAGCAAGCCCGAGGCCCGTTCCGCCTGTTTTTCTGTCTCCACCTTTTTCTAATTGTGCAAATTTATGGAATAATTTCGGCAAGTCCTCCTGCTTCATACCACGGCCCGTATCGGACACCGAAACCTTAATCGCGTTTTCCAGCTTGCTTGTTGTGATTGTGATGTGCCCCTTTTCGGTAAACTTTGCGGCATTGTTTACCAGGTTTGTTAAAACCTGAATAATTTTGTCAACGTCGAATTTCACCCTGGGTAAGGTGCTGTCAAAATTAAGGGAGAAATCCAGTTCCTTTTCTTTTATTGAAGGGAGCATCGCCTTGTATACTTCCTCCACAACTTCATTTATATTATTCTCCTGCATGTTAAATCCCATCTTGCCTGATTGTAGCTTCTGGAAATCCAACACATCGTTAATTAATCTGGCAAGTCTGTCCAGGTTTCTTTTAGCGATGCCTAACAATTCCTTTTGGTCGTCGTTAATTTGTCCTGCCGCTCCTTCCAGGACAATGCTGATTCCCTCCTTTATGGATGTCATGGGTGTTCGCAGTTCATGTGAGACCGTGGATATAAACTCCGACTTCATTTCTATTGCTTCTTTTAGTTTTTCTTCCGCCAGCTTACGTTCGATAGCATAACGAATCGTCCTGACCAGTACGTTCTCCAGCTCCCGGCCCTTAACAAGATAGTCCGCTGCACCGTTTTTTATTGCCAGAAGCCCAGTCTCTTCGTCATCCAATCCGGTTAATACTACGATAGCTACGTTTGGATTCAATTCGCTGATTTTTCGAACTGTCTCGATTCCGCTGCTGTCAGGAAGTCCCAAGTCTGCAATAACAATGTCGAATTTGGCTTTACTTAAGCACTCAACAGCCCCCGACAAGGTCCCAGACGATTCAATAATAAATTTAAGCGGCTGTGGGCATCTGGTTAAAAGCCGTTCAACTAACCTCCTGTCAATTTCGTCATCCTCGACCAGCAAAACCCTTATCAATCCCTTATTCGTAATAGCTTGTGCACTTTCATTTGTCTCAGCTACCATTTGACAAGCCACTCCTGAAAGTCCTTGAAATTATAAGCTCCACCCCGTAACTCCACCTATTTCGTTCGTTGCTTATTTCTTTTCGGACGGCTAATACTTCCACATTAGAGCAAATTGTTACACCAGAAATAATTCCTGTTATTAAAAGAACGCCGCTGTCAACTTTATGAAAGATTGTCCTATAATAGGTGAGGGAATGCTGTCTTACTTGACCAGCACAGAAAATTCAAGAACGACTTTAGAAAATCTCTAAAATGACACAGGCTTACAAACGATATACATTGAGAGTACTATTTATAGGGGCATAATTATGCCATGAGAATCATAAACAAACGGGTCGCTAATAAAAAAATCTTTTACAACAATAATAAATAGAAAATTGGAGCAGGAATGAGCAAGATTCTAATCATTGAAGATGAACTCGATGTGCAAAAGGTTGTTGCAAGAAGGCTTTCACAACACGGTTTTGAAGTTGTTGCTGCTGATGATGGATGTCGTGGAATCGAATTAGCCCACAGCAGCGAGCCCGACCTGATTATTCTGGATTTTATGCTACCCGCTGGCAATGGCCTCGTAGTTTTAAAGAACCTGCGGTCGTCCTCGCATACCAGATATATCCCCGTGGTCATCCTTACAAGCATGAAGAATGAGGAATATAAACAAAAGGTTCTCGATGAGGGTGTTAGTGCGTATTTGGAAAAGCCGTACGAACCTGATGAGCTGATAAAGACCATCGAGGATATTTTAAAGAAAGAAAAGGCCGGTAACGTCGGCGTTAAATCCTGATGCTCGATACTGGATACCGGGTGCTCGATAAAATCGAGGGTCGGGAATCCAGATACACTACAGATTGGGTTTTCGGAGGTTTATCCGCCAGACGTATGGCGGATTAAAATTATCATGCAGGAGCAGGACCCTATAATCTCATTTCTGAAGCGAGAGAATATTCTCAATGAGCAGACTCTTCAGGCCGTCATCGACCAGCAACGGGAGAGCGGACAAAGCTTGATAAGCATACTTAAAAGTCAGAGCCTTCTCAATGAAGACCAACTCACCAAAGTTATCGCATCTGCTCACAAGATAGAATTTGTTAACCTTTCGCCTGAAATGATTGAGCCGATGGTGGCTCATTTAATACCCTACGAGATGGTTAATCAGCACGATTTGATTCCGTTAAAGAAGCAAGATGATTGCCTGGTGGTAGCTATGAGCTCTCCTTTGAATCTGACTGTCCGGGACCAGATAGAGATGAAGACCGGATACAAGGTTATCCCTGTCGCCGCCACTGTCAGCGCTATAAGACAGGCTATACACTATCATTTCAATGTGGAGAATGTGAC
>CAZOQJ010000087.1:0-9895 GCA_964581905.1 uncultured Pirellulales bacterium | reverse complement strand
TCCAGTTTCCCTGCGAAGATAGACGGCGTATGGTACATCTACTACAATAGTTCTGTTGGTTGGGGCCACTTTGAGCTTAATAACTGATGCTTTTTCCCATGATGTGATTTTGTTGTAGAAATAGGAATAGGCCGCCCGCTTTTATCAGCGGGCGGCCTATTCCTTAACTACGTATCCATATTGACAGGTAACTTTTAGGCAGGGATGGTCGGCCAGAAAGGAGATGTAACGGGGAGAAATAATAACGAGTAAGGCAAGGTCGGAAAGTCGGCCTAAGAAAACTGCTGTTTGCAAGGGTCTATGCGGGCCCGAATTTCTTGCGATAGTTTGATGGGCTAATTCCCCTCTGTTGCTTGAAATAGTGGGATATGTTACTTGTATCTGGATACCCCAATAGCCTCGCAATTTGGGATACCGATAAATTTGTGCCGATTAGCATACTGGCCATCAGATTAACACGATTATACTTGATTTCTTCATGCACTGTGCGCGCAAGCACCCTTCGGAAACGCTGCTCCAAGGCCCGGCGGGACAGGCCAACAGCCCGCGCAACATCACTGACCTGGAGCATTTCTCTGGAATTCTTGTGAATAAAGCTGACCGCCTCTGCAACCTGCCGGTCTTCTATCGCCATAATGTCTGTCGATTGTCTGGTTACGACGTACAGAGGAAAGATATCTACTTCTTTTTCATTTTCTGCTAATTTTCGTCCCCTCATTAGCTTATCCAGGGCTTTCGCAGCTTCGTACCCGGCTCTTTTGGTACTTAGAGCTATGCTTGATAATTGCGGATAGGATAGGCCACAAACCAACTCATCATTATCCACACCCAGAATTGCAACTTCCCTCGGCACTTCGATATTTGCGATCTTGCAGGCTGCTAAAACATCCACGCTGCGGTCGTCATTACAGGCCATTACGGCTACAGGTTTTTGTAGCGAACCAAGCCATTTGGCAAGGTTGTTTTGTTCCTTGGCCGTGGTACGTAAGTGCTTTGCCTTAGGTTGCTGGTAGGAATGCGCCTCAAAGCCGGACTTGGCGACAGCTTTACTGAAATGCTCACCTCGGTGCTGAGACCAGAGCATATCATCAAAGCCGCAGTAAGCAAACTGCTTGAACCCTCGTTCCAGGAAATATTTGGCGGCCATGCGGCCAATCGCCACCTGGTCAGTTACTATACTAAGCGCCTTCAAAGTTGGTTTTTCTATACCTCGAATAATGGAAGGAAGCCTTAATTTGACAATCATCTTAACGATATCGGCATCCCCGATATGAGCTATAATCCCATCGGCATTCAATCCTTTGATCCACCTGTATGTTTGCTCTTTGCTCTTTCTGTAAACTTCTGGTTCTATGTAAAACAGCCATGACCCGTGAATATTAGAGTACTGGACGATGCCCTGAAACAATTCCCTGTCGAAGGCTCTTGACCTTTCGATTAGCAGTATGACTTTGAGAATCTTTGACATAATCTATTCTTACAATATCTCTGTTGCGTTCACAAGGACAATGCGCAAAATTACGCTATTTTTGCGCAAAATAACGTCCCATTTAAGTCCAGAATCACCTATAATATTATTATCATAAATAGCGAATTTTGAACAGTGTACTGTATGTGATTTAATACCGTTACCAGGATGGGTGGCATCTACATATTACTGAGTGGTGGGGCTGGGCCGTTATGCACTGATTGCTGCCGCTGACCTAGCCCCGGATGCCGTTACCAGAATAGGTAGGTTCATTGTGTTTTTAAGAGGGTCGATCTCCCAACAGTTTTTTAAAGGATTTTGCGACTTTGCCGGGATGGTCGACCGGAAAGGAGGTGTAACGGGGAGAAACAAAAGTAATTAAGAGGTAAGTAGAATTAATTTAAGAAGGAGAAGTAAGATGAAACATTTAATTTATTTGATTGCAGCTATGATGTTACTTGCTGTAGGCCAAACTGCGCAAGCAGCTGTATATTCGTCTTGCGACCAGTGGGCCAATTATTCTGATGGCACCTATACGGTTTGGAACAACGTATGGGGCGCAACCGGAAGTTGGAGTCAGTGTTTGTACTGCGATTCTGCCACTGACTGGTATATAGAGGCCAGTCACACCAATGGCAGCCAGGTTAAGTCTTATGCGAACACCTCGCGCGGGGTGGGCCAGTCGATAGGCAACTTGAGCAGCTTCTCAAGCAGTATGAGCACCAGTAGCCCCGGCACCGGTACCTATAACATCTCTTGGGATCTTTGGTGCCCCAATGAGGTCATGGTATGGCTGGCAAGGTACGGTGGTGCTGCCCCGTGGGGCTCTTATGTTACAACAGCATCGATTGGCGGCAGGACTTGGGATGTCTATAAAAACGGCTATCCTGGGTTCTTAACACAAAGCAATACGAGCGGCGCGACCGTCGATATGAAAGCCATCCTTCAATATTGCGTAGACCAGGGCTGGCTTAGCAGCAGCAATGTTGTTGATAACCTCGGAGGCGGCTTTGAGATATGGGACACCGGTGGTGTAACACGGACGTTTGCAATGAATAGCTTTTCCGCTTCTTTCAGCACCGGCGGCTCAACAAGCACAACAACCACCGCCTCGAGCACAAGCACAACAAGCGGTGGCGGCTGCACTGTAACTCCGTATGTCCAGGTGAATGACGGTACCTGGCAACAGACCACCAATGTAACTGTGAGTTCCGGCGACAAGGTTAAATTTGGTCCGCAACCTACCAGTGGTGGGTCGTGGAGCTGGAGTGGCTGTGGTACATCAGGTTCATCTCGTGAGCAGACTGTATATCCCAGCAGCTCATGTAGCGCTACAGCGACTTTCTCTCCCGATGGCGGCGGTTCATGCAGTGCGACTTTCAATGTAACAGTCTCCGGTGGCACAACAAGCACAACAACCACTGCCGCCAGCACAAGCACAACAACAACTGCCTCGAGCACAAGCACAACAAGCGGTGGCAGCTGCACTGTAACTCCGTATGTCCAGGTAAATGACGGTACCTGGCAACAGACCACCAATGTAACTGTGAGTTCCGGCGACAAGGTTAAATTTGGTCCGCAACCTACCAGTGGTGGGTCGTGGAGCTGGAGTGGCTGTGGTACATCAGGTTCATCTCGTGAGCAGACTGTATATCCCAGCAGCTCATGTAGCGCTACAGCGACTTTCTCTCCCGATGGCGGCGGTTCATGCAGTGCGACTTTCAATGTAACAGTCTCCGGTGGCACAACAAGCACAACAACAACTGCCTCCAGCACAAGCACGACAACAACTGCCTCGAGCACAAGCACAACAAGCGGTGGCAGCTGCGACTGCGGTACCTGTAACTGGTATGGCTCAAGCATCCCTACGTGTTGTGAAAGTTGCAGCGGCTGGGGTTGGTACGATGGTGGATGCCGGCGAAGTTGCGTATGTGAGGGTAGTTGTCCATAACTAATGTGTTGTATCGATTGTGGCGGCTGGTGTTGGCAGTGCAATCAGAGCTGTATATCTGAGAGTATTTGTCCAGGCGGCCACGTGTCGTAACCAGTGTGAATAAACAGCTTTGATAGTTTTCACCAGCAAGTATAAAAAAGGCTGCCCGATTAAAAACCGGGCAGCTTTTTTATATTCAATTTTTTCCAACCTTACCACCAACTTGGTTGGAAAAAAGCACAGCCCGACAAATTTTCAGACCCTTTGACATTAACCCCCAATTGCTGATATTATTCTCCATTTGCTATTTTTCAGCCCCATGCTTAAGCAGCAGTTCAACAATTGCTTTATGACCTTTTTCTTTTGCCAACATCAGTGCAGTGTGGCCTTGCTGGTCTTCGGCATTTACGTCAGCACCGTTAGCAATGAGCAGCTCTACCAAATCCTTTTGGCCAACGGAAACCGCATAGTGTAACGGTGTGCCTGCGGTCTTGCTGTCTTTGGCGTTGATGTCGACGCCATTGGCAATAAGTATTTTTGCTATGGCTGTGTGGCCATGGGCGGCTGCCGAATGCAAAGGATTCTCACCAAGAACATTCTTTGCGTTGATATCTGCGCCGTGGGCAGTAAGCAGTTCCACCACATCCTTGTGGCCTTCTGCTGCCGCGGGGTGCAGGGCTGTAGCGTCGTACTTGACCCTCGCGTTTACATCAGCACCATTGGAAATAAGCAGTTCAGCAACATCTTTTTGGCCGTACATAGCTGCGTAATAAAGCGGCGTCTGGCTAGCCCTGTCCTTTGCGTTGATGTTGGCACCATTGGCAATAAGCAGCTCTACGGTCGCCTTTTGCCCCCCCTCAACGGCGAGGTGCAGCGGTGTAGAACCCCGCATGGTCTGCTTTTCATTGACATTAGCGCCGTTCGCAATGTTTAATTTTACTTGCGCAATGTTACCCTCAGCGGCAGCTTGATGCAGGGATATAGTTGGTTTCTGCTCGCATCCGACAGTGATAAGCATTAATAACAAAAGCAAGCAAAGTAATTTTATATGTTTCATTTTAAGTTACCTTCTGTTCTTGATACTCGATGTTCTTTTTCGTCGGCCAGATTCTTCGCTTCCACCCTCCGCAGTAGCAGAGCTACTGCTACGGAGGACGGGTCGTTCAACATAACACGAATAGTTTTTTTCAATTCAGCTCCCTTTAATATAATTTCAACACAAAACAGGCAGAAAATCAATTAAAAACTCAAGTTCCAATTCTATTTTAGACGCCGATTACACGAACAAATTCGTCTTTACATTCAATTTCCCTGCTAAGCTCTCCTGGACTTATCGTTCCTTAGGAATCCATTGCTGACAATCGCGCATTAATACATCACAGCAGATCCACTACGTCACCCCGTTAGAAGTTTTTTTGCTTTTATTGGTAGAACGGTTCTCATTTGTAGAACTCCTAAACTAGGTTCGTTCTATAATTTCTAACGGGGTCAATGATAGAAACTGCTTTTTTAGCGTGCTATACGCTCCACGAATACGGATTTCAATATTCAGCGGTGATTTTGGCTGCTCATATATGGCTTTACAACCGATACTTTAATAATATAGTATAGCAAAGTTAAAATCTGTAAGCCACCATGAACGCAGCGAAGTATTGTTTTCTGCGAGAGAAAAGGTTCTTCACAGAGTTTATCTTCGAGTCTTTCGCTTTGCCTAGGATAAACGTGGCGAAGGGCCAGAACGATAATGGTGCTGGTTTTATGGAGTTAAGTTATGACTAAGCAAGGCCCTGAAGTCTCAATTGTAGTGCCGTTATTGAATGAGCAGGATAGCATCAGCCCGCTTTATGAGCAACTCACGCAAGCCCTAAGTGGCAAATTCAACTACGAAATAATATTTGTCGATGACGGCAGCGATGATAACAGCTTTAACGTATTAAGTCAGCTGCAAAAGGCCGACAGTAAAATTCGGGTCATTTGCTTTCGTAGGAATTTTGGCCAAACCGCAGCGCTTAGCGCCGGCTTCGCCCACGCGCAAGGTGGGGTTATCATTGCGATTGACGCTGACTTGCAAAATGACCCTGCGGATATACCAAAAATGATTGCCAAACTCGATGAGGGTTTTGACGTTGTAAGCGGCTGGAGAAAAAAAAGACACGATAAGGCCATCACCAGATTGCTTCCTTCAAAAATTGCCAACTGGGTAATTGCTAAAATTACAGGTGTAGAATTGCACGATTTTGGTTGTACACTTAAGGCATACCGCAGAGAAGTTTTGGCTGACATAAAACTCTATGGTGAAATGCACCGTTTTATTCCTGCCTTGGCAAGCTGGAACGGAGCCAGAATTACCGAAATGGTTGTCAACCACAGACCCAGAACCACTGGGGTTGCTAAATACGGCCTGGGACGTACACTAAAAGTAATATTAGACCTTATCACTGTTAAATTCCTCGGTTCATTTTCCACCAAGCCAATCTATATCTTTGGTGGTCTGGGGCTTGTAAGCGCTCTCGGAGCCATAGTATCCGGCTTAGTAGTGCTCTATCAAAAATTTATCTCCGCTCAACATTTGTCTATGAACAGAAACCCACTGCTGGTGCTAACTGGCGTGTTGATTACGACTACTATTCAATTTATCCTTATGGGTTTGCTCGCTGAGCTTCTGGTCCGTACATATCATGAATCACAAAATCGTCCAACCTACGTTATCAAAGAAATCCTTGGGTGAACTAATGAAAAGTAAGGTCGGAAATGAGCAAAGCCGTCAGAAAACATAAGCCTGTAACAGTGCAACGCGCTCAGCCGACAAATCGCAACCTGCAGATTATTTTTATTGTGCTGGCGGCGGTTTTAGCCGCAATACCGTTTTCTATGGGGAAATACCTCGAGCTCAGCTCTCCTGGCCCCTTTGATAGCGGCGCTAATGTCTATTCGGCCGCACACATACTCGCTGGTGCTAAAATTGGTGTAGAGGAAAAGCAAAGCGCCAGCATCGGAACGTTATTGGTCAATATCCTGGGAGTACGGCTCTTTGGGTATAATGACTCTGGGCCGAAGCTTGTCCAGGGTATTCTACAAGCTGCCGCATTGATTTTAATGTTCATCGCGATGCGAAAACTCTTTGGGATGTTACCTGCAGCTGTAGGTGTAATAGTAGCTTCAATTTATCTTTCAGCACCACTTATCGCAAAGCTCGGCAATGATAAGATGCAATATACAGTTGCGGCTATGGTACTGTCGATGAGCTGCTTTGTTTTGCGTCAGCTTGGCGGCAAATGGTGGTATGCTGTGTTGGCTGGTGCCTTTGCCGGTTGGGCTCCGCTATTTAAGCAAACAGGCATGTCCGTAATCGGGGCAATCGGTTTGTTTGTTGTGCTGCAGCCGTTGCTTAAACACAGGACCTGGAAGCAAACAGGAACTGATATCCTGCTACTATCGGCCGGTGCGATAGCAGCGATTGCGCCTTTGTATATTTGGATAATCGGCTGGAATGTACAAATGACTCTGCCTTATTCGTTTGTGTGGCAGGCGTTTAGAACATTACTACCAACTGGTGCAGGAGCCGAACAGGTAAAACCAGGATTGGATTACGTTTCTACTGCCCGGGAACTCGTACCCTTTTCACAGCAATGGCCCATAGTATTACGTTATTACCAGCTGTTGATACTTCCAATAGCTCTGGCGGTTGGCTCTATCGTAGCCAGAATCTTCAAAATGATTTTCAACAGGTCCAGTAAATCCAAAGTGGTTGGAAAAACCGGCTATGACCGTTTCGTTTTGCTGTTTGCGGCTTGGTGGGTGCTGGATATGGCGTTTGTGTGGATTAGCCCGCGTTCGTATGAGCAGTATTATCTGCCGATAAATGCCTCCGCTGCAATGTTAGGCGGATACTTGATAGCGGTTTACTGCGATAAAACAAAAACAGCTGTATTCAAACCGAAATGGGTAGCAATCGGGGCTATGGGATTACTGCTGATGATAGTTATGGCATGGCATATATTCTTCGGTATAGAAAAAAGCCCACATACTGGAGGAAGCTACGGTAGAAAAACAAGAGGTTATGTACAAAAACTGGATGAAGTTTCTCAGCACCCGCAATACCCCTGGGAAGCTATTGGCGAGTATATCCGTACGAATTCAGAGCCAACGGATAAGATTTACGTCTGGGGCTGGTTTCCCGGGATATATGTTAAAGCTCAGCGATTTAGCTCTGCCTCACAGGCTTTCTGTATGACCAGGGAGCCACCACAAAAACTGGAGGAATTAGTCACCGAGCTGTTGTCCGAATTTGCGCAGGAGATGCCAAGGTTTATTGTTGACTCGCGCAAACGTCACATACCGACGGAAAGGCCGCCTTATGAGTTATGGCCGATAGTGTTGCCGGGTACCTTTGGAGTAAAAACTCCCGGATTGCTGCCGCTGGATAAGAACATAATTGAAGCGTATGATAAGCAGTGGGCTGAAATGCTGCGGACAAAGTATGATGAGGACGAGGCACTTCGATATGAGATACTAAAGCCGCTTAGAGAATTCGTTATGAAAAATTACCGGGTAGTCCAGGTGTTTGGGCAGCATGTCTTATTCGAGTTAAAGAGTTATACAGCAAATGAACAGACTCGTCTCGGTGAAGGCTCGCCAAGCCGGAGCGGGATGCAATAGGTGTGTAGAGATTAAAGACATTAATACTCAATTGTAAGTGTCGGCTGATTGGAGACGATGGAGAATGTGGTAGACGTAATACTCTCTGAAAATTTGCCGCTGCTGTGTAATCCGATGGTTTACGAAATTGGTCAAGCATTTTAACATAACAAAAGAAGGTTTCGAAAATATTCGTCAAGCAACTCGGTGGAACCTGTTCCTTCGCGAGTATGAAATAGGCAAAATCCTGGGTGAGTTTCCGAAAGAGTATTTTGATAAAGCTTTGGAACTCGGCTGTGGCAGCGGCAAAGACAGCAAATACATAGCACGTTATTGCAAAAAGCTTATCGCGCTGGAATATAACGAAAGCAGATTGACTGAATGTAACGATGAGAAAACGACTTTTGTAATAGGAGATGCCCAGGACCTTTCTCAATTCGGTGACAATGAAATGAGCCTGATATTTTCCAGCAATCTTATCGAACACCTGCCAAACATTAATAAGTGTCTGGCTGAATGCAAAAGAGTTGTCAGGAAAGATGGACTCGTAATTCATACAGTTCCAAATAGAACCTGGAAAATTTTTCACCTGTTATTGTACTATCCCTTCGGGATAAAGGTTGTTCTTTGGCGTTTGTTCTCAAAAAATAAATCTATGGTTCTAAGTGAGCTTTTAGGCGAAGAAACAAATATCGATAGTAGTCTCAGGCCGGTAAACAACTCACTAATAAGCAATTTATTGCCGAAAACCCACGGTATTTCCAAGAGTCATATTAGGGAATTTATGGTTTGGGCGGAGAAGCGCTGGATAACTCAATTTGAGAGAAGTGGCCTGGAAATCGTTGAAATAATTCGGTTGCCGTTTTACTTTGGGTGGGGTAATAGTTTTCGCTTTATTCTTAGGTTAGGAAACTACCTGGGCCTGTCTTCCAGCACAGTTTTCGTCCTCAGGAAAACCGCAGACTAATGAATTGCCGCTTACTAATGCTGAATTATGAGTTTCCGCCCATTGGCGGTGGAGCAGGTAACGCACATGTGAATCTGCTAAAGCAATACGCCGGCAGCAGCGGTCTCAAAGCGGACGTGCTGACTTCAGCACCAAAACCGGGGTTTTCTGTCGAAGAATTCTCTGAAAATATCACTATTTACAAGATCGGACTACATAAAAAGGATTTACACTTCTGGCGAAAGCAGGAAGTGGTCGAGTGGCTGATGAAAGCGCGGTCTCATTATCACAAAATGCTGCGAGAAAATGATTATGATTTGGTGCACGCATTTTTTGGTTTTCCAACGGGCTGGCTATGCTATAAAAGTGCAGATAAATTACCCTATATAATTTCGCTGCGCGGCTCGGATGTGCCCGGCTATAATATTCGTTTGGGCCTGGACTATAAGCTGTTGGCAGGTCTTTTCCGCAGAATCTGGTCTTCCGCATCGGCGGTTGTGGCCAACAGCGCGGGTTTGCAGAAGCTCGCTTTGCAGTTCATGCCGGATTTGGACATAAAAGTAATACCAAACGGGATTGACACGGGAAAATTTTACCCGTCGGAAAAACATAAGCCCGCCCTGTCCGGCGTAGCGAAAGCGAAGACGGAAAAACCATTACAGGCGCTTACGGTTTGCAGGCTCATCACAAGAAAGAGGCTCGATTTGCTCATCAAAGCTGTAAGCTTCGCCAGAAAATCCGGCTTTGATATTCAACTAAGCATTGCAGGTGAAGGCAATCTCATGGAAAAGCTTCAGGGATTAGCCCGAACATTAAAAGTAGATGATATTGTTAATTTTATGGGAAGAGTTCCCCCTGAACGGATGCCGCAGGTTTACCGGGACAATGACATTTTTGTTATGAGCAGCGC
>CAZOQJ010000086.1:0-10025 GCA_964581905.1 uncultured Pirellulales bacterium | reverse complement strand
ATACTTACTCCATGCGCTTGTACTCCTATGAGCAGAAAGATATGTGGAACTTCCGTGTAATCCTCCAGACTCACCCATCCTTTATATATTACGATTATATTGGACTTTGCAGTAAAGTCAACGAAAAAACGGATATTTTACCTATTTTTCCATATATATTTGCTTTTCGTATTCTGCTTTTACCGACTTTAACTATTTTATCGGTTCTTTAGGAAATGTTGAATCTTAATGCCCAATTTTCCGCTATTTCTGGCAGTTTTTTCGGGGAAATGTTATTCCTTAGATGACCTGCCGTGACGGGCAGGCGCGATGAGTAGGTCTGTATTTAATGCTACTCTGCGAAGTAGCGAAGCTCCTTCGCTACGAAGCACGAGTATTTTTGGTTTTTCACTCTCAATAGGGTAATTCACTTAGAGTCCAATACAAAGAAATTGTTTTCATTGCCTCTACAAACTTAATATAGGTAACGGGCTTAACAATATAACCGCCTACACTTAATTTGAAGGTTTCGGCAATATCCTGTTTATCGGCCGATATAGTTAGAATCGCAACGGGGATGAGTTTCAACTTCTGGTTAGCCTTGATAATTTTCAGGAACTCCATCCCGTTTGTTTCCGGCATATCCAGGTCCAAAAGGATAACACACGGCTGTTTGTTCTCCTCATTTTTCAAATATTCCAGAGCTACTTTGCCGTTGTTTGAATGAACCAGTGGATTTGTAACCTTCAAATCTGCGAGTGCTCGCTTGACCGTCATCGCATCGAGTTTGTCATCCTCAACTAACATTATTGGTTTTATATTACGCATCTTTAATCTCCATTTCTTGCTTTGTTAATGTAAAGTAGAATGTGCTACCTTAACCTGTTCTTGACTGAACCCGAATCCTTCCACTATATAATTCCATGATATTTTTTGTCAGCGGCAGAGTGCCGATTGCTTCGACTTCATCCCGAGTGCCGTCAGTCCGGACAACCCTTTGTGCATAATCAGATGAGGTTCTGCTGGGGTGAGCTTCATTTTGGTGGTTGTGAGGCATGATGGCTGCTCGGCCTTTAGAGGTTGCTTCCGGCGTATTTCCATATGCGCCGATATTTATCCTGTGGCCATTCGGCTGAGGTTCCTTTGAAAAGTCCGACTTCGGGTCGCCGGCATTGATGCAGGGCGAATCCGGCCGCAGGTGATAAGCACCCTCAACCCAGACAGCATTTGGGTCGTTCGGTTTGACTTGGGCGGTCGGATTATCAGGATATGACCAATATCCCGGTTTAACAAAACGGGGGTTGTCCTTAATATTGCCTATGCCAGGATACGCATTCGGGTCGGCCTGGTCGGTTTTCTGAACGCAAGTGTAAGTCACGATTGGTGCGCCGTCGTAAATCTGAGCTGATTCATGCTCCTTGCCGCTGTCTCTGTTGTCCCAGAAAATGCAATTGGTCAACGTCGGTTTGCAATTAAAGCTGGAGCTATCGTTGTGCAGCCCGCCGCCTGTTTCTGCAAAATTACCGCTGAACGTACAATTAGTGAGTTTGGGACTGTTGTTATTGAACATCCCGCCACCGTCGTTTTTGGCTGAGTTGCCGCTAAACGTGCAGTTGGTTAGTATCGGGCTGCCTCCACGGTTGTACATTCCGCCGCCGTTGCTGTTAGCAGAGTTTGCGCTGAACGTACAGTTTGTCAGTGTTGGGTTGCTTCTGGCGTTGAACATGCCGCCGCCGTGGTAGTTGCTTGAGTTGCCTTTAAATTTACAGTCGGTCAGCGTTGCTTTGCCGGATAAATTGAACATCCCGCCGCCGTTGTCGTCAGCTTTGTTATTGAAGAATTTGCAGTTGGTCAATATTGTTGTGCCACCTTGGCTGAATATAGCGCCGCCGCTATCGTTAGTTGAGTTCCTGGTGAATACACAGTTGGTCAGCGTTGGGTTACTGTCGAGGTTGTTGATGGCACCACCATCGTTGGTCGTCACGTTATTGTTGAACATGCAGTTTTTAAGTGTCACACTGCTGCTGTGGTTGCATATCACTCCGCCGTATTTGGCATTGTTGTTATTAAATGTGCAATTAGTTATGTTCGGATTACTGTTAATGTTATATATTCCGCCGCCGAAATGGCTGTCATTCCGGGTAAATATGCAGTTAGTCAGAGTTGGATTGCTGTTATCGTTGTACATACCCCCGCCATTATCCTTGGCTGAGTTGTTGCTGATTATGCAGTTTTTCAGCGTGGGGCTACTGTCTTTGCAGTATATTCCACTACCATCACCGTCTGTTGCGTTGCCGTTTATAATAGATAGACCGGTTATGATTGAGTTTGCATCTTCGCCGCTATGGAAATAAAATCCCCGGCCTTCGTTTCCACAGTCGATAATCGTTGCAGCAACCACATCGTTCGATAGGGGATTGACGCTCCTGATAGTGATGGCCTTACCCTTGAAGTCGATGTCCCGGTTGCCGAGGTCGGTGTAAGCACCGGGGTTGATAATAACTTCGTCGCCGGCATAAGCAACATCGATAGCTGCTTGAATCGTGGGATATACAGATGGTACCCGCAGAGGTTGCTCGTGTTTTTGGGTTATAATTGGCTCCTCTCTCTTCGCCTGTTCCTTTCGCTTCGCCTGCTCCTCCCGCTCTCGCTTTGCCTGCTCCTCCCGCTTCGCCTGTTCCTTTCGCTTCGCCTGTTCCTCTCGCTCTCGCTTCGCCTGCTCTTTCCGCTTCGCCTGCTCCTCCCGCTTCGCCTGCTCCTCCCGCTTCGCCTGCTCTTTCCGCTTCGCCTGCTCCTCCCGCTTCGCCTGCTCTTCTCGCTTTGCCTGCTCTTCTCGCTTTGCCTGCTTTTCTCGCTTCGCTTGCTCCAACTGCTTCGCCTGCTCTAATTGCTTAGTCTGTTTTGCCTCCTTCGCCTGCTCCACTTGCTCTGTCTGCTCTACCTGCTTAGCTTGTTCCTCCTGCTCCGTTCTTGCTAAGGGCTGTGCTGCCAGATTTGCATCACTGGCATGGATGCATGGTGATTCCGGTGATAGATGGTAGTTTCCATTGTCCGGGTCCACGAACAGTGGGTCTTCGTCGAAATTGCCGCTGCCGTTTAATTTATTTGTCCAGCCTTGAACGCAGCAATTCTTGATGAGCGGTATGCTGTTTAGGACAAAAATCTGAGCTGTTTCTTCATCGCAGCTGTCGTCACTGTTTTCCCAGAGGATGCAGTTGGCGAGCATTGCGTCGCTGTTTTCATAATTGGATATTCCTCCGCCAAGTTCCCCTGCGGAGTTTTTTGTAAATGTGCAGCCGGTTAATGTTGTGTTGCTCTGGTAGTTTCGTATCGCACCGCCGTTGCCTTTTGTTGAGTTTTTAACAAATAAACAACCCTTTAATACAGGAGCGCTGTTGTTGTTGTTCATTCCGCCGCCATCGCCGTCAGCCGAGTTCCTAATGAACGTGCAGGTGGTCAATGTCGGATTACTGCTGTAATTGCGCATTGCACCGCCGTAGTTTGCCGTGTTCTCTTCGAAGGTACAGTTAGTAAGCGTCGGATTGCTGTTTAAGTAGTTAGCTATTGCTCCACTGTTTCGCGCCGAGTTTTCGTTGAATGTGCAGTTGTTGAGTGTAGGGTGGCTATCGCTCTTGTTATACATCCCGCCGCCATTCAAAGCTGAGTTGCTGTTAAACGTGCAGTTGGTCAGTGTTGGGCTGCTGGTGCAATTGTATATTCCGCCACCGGAGTCCCCTGCTAAGTTCTCAATAAAGGTGCAGTTTGTCAGTGTCGGATGGCTCTGGTCGTTGTACATTCCTCCGCCAAAAAGTGCCGAGTTTGTTTTGAATGTACAATTTTTCAGTGTGGGGCTTCCCCTATAGTTGTGAATACCACCGCCATTGCTGTTGGAACAACCGCCGATGATTGTGAAGCCATCCAGAATTGCTGTTTTATCGGTGCCAAAACCCGTTACTACGTTGTAGCTGTTATCACTATAGTTAACAAAGTTCGGTTCATCATCACCGTTCAAATCACCGCTGAGGATTGTTGTGTGAAAGTCGATATCCCGTGCATCTAATTTTGGGTCGTTATAACCGGCGTATCCGCCGCGGATAGTTACGCCGTTTATCAATTTAAATGTAGCGCTACGGTCTTTGGGTGTGATTCCACTACCCTCGTCTGGTTTATAGGTGCCCTTGGCCACCAGAATCTCGTCCCCGCTTGAGGCGACAGCCAGTGCGTCCTGCAGAGAGTTGTAGGCATTGACCCAGCTTGACCCATTTTTGTTTCCGTCGGCTTTGGCGTCAACAAAGATTTGTCTAGCGAAGCTCGTCTTTGTTATTGTTAATAACAAAATTGATATTACAAACCAGGAGCTCGTTTTTGTTCTCCCGCCCATTTTAATCCCCTCTTCCAACTACCTTATGTATATGACAATGTTGAAACGGTGCTTGTCCTGCACGAAGTAGCTGAAGACGACTACAGCATATTAAGAGGTTTTCCATTTTGCGCCGTAAGGCGTCCTGTGGACCACTAATCGCCTGCCCCCGCGTCTTCCGACGCAAGGCGGGGCGGCGGGCAAAATGGGGTCTCTGTAAAGTGTGAATTACACCTTGAAGAGTTGAACTCTTCACCACACTCTCCTATTCAGTACTTATGACAACAAATAGACGAAATTTATCTGACACACACTTAATCTATGCTTTTATAACGAATAGTTTATCTTTTTTGGCGTTATTTGTCAAGGGAATTCCGAGTTCTTTGGGGATGTAGACATCATATGTCCATTAGTATAATTAGATATATAGCCGAAGATTCCTATAACAATGCGAGTTAAGATATAACAAGCTGGGACACTCTCATCTTTGTCCTATAACTTAACAAATGCTGAAGAATGAAAAGACCTCCGAGGGCGATAAATCTTTTTTCTGGAGTTGGTTTTTTTTATTTAATATGGATGTTTTACATCGTTATTTCGTAAGCTTGCTTGTTTCTCGGTCCTCCACGAGTATCGAGCATCCAGTATCGAGCATCCAGTATCGAGAATCCAGCATCGAGAATCCAGCATGTTTTTTCGTTAGTTGAAAAATACATAAACTTTTGTAAATCAAGAGCTTACGGCAGAATTGTTCTGCAGTAAAAATAAAAATTTGGAAAAAATATTTGGCAAATTCAAACAAATGTTTTAAACTATAGTATAAAACAATTGTTTAAGAGTCGAAATATGAAGCTTTCAGGTAATAAAAGTCCAAGTCTTGATTCAGACAAGCCGGTTCATGACCGGTTGCTTGATGCAGCGGAAGAGCTTTTCTGCGAACATGGTTTTAATGACACAAGTGTTCGCAAAATCGCTGCGAAGGCTGGCTGCAATCTCGCAGCGGTCAATTACTATTTTGGCGGTAAAGAAAAATTATACATCGAAGTTTGGAGACACCATCTGCTAATTATGCGAGAAAGAATCATGACCAGTATCGAAAGGGTGATGTCTGAAAATGCTAAAAAGGCTTATTTGGACGATTTGCTTAAGTCCTTTGCAACGGCTTTTCTTGAGCCAATTAAAGATAAAAGTAAGGCCTATCGGCTCATCAAGCTTATGGACCATGAAATGGTAGAACCACACCTGCCTAAAAATATGTTTCTTGAAGAAATGATTATACCTACTTTCAATGCTATGCAGAATGCTTTGGCGAAAATCTTTCCAAGATTAGATAAATCAAAAGTTCCTTTCCTTTTGTTTTCTATCATCGGCCAGTTAGTGCATCTAATCCGTGTGCAAACTTTGTTTGACCAGAGTTGCCCTGTACAATTGCCAGGATTTGACCTTGATGAAGCAGTTAATCACATTGTCAAATTCTCTGCTGCAGGTATTCAGGCTTATGCTGTGGGAAATTAGAATGAAAACCTACTTAGTTTTAGTTATTCAATGGGCTATAAAAGCACTTTTAAAGCGGAGGACGAAAGAAAAAGCGTCGTTCTTTATCCATCGTCCATCGTGCCTCATGTTAATCTTAGCTGCATTGATGACTTTTATGCTTGTCGGCTGTGTCAGTAGTGAGAAATTTTATCAAGGTGTTAGTTTGTCCAGAGAGACTGCATATCGCCAATGGGCCAGTCGTAAAGAGCACCAGCAGCAGTCTCAAATTCACATTAGTGGCGAGTTGGGTATCGAAGATTGCTTAAAGCTGGCCTTGGTCAATAATAAAGTTTTACAGCGTGTTATTCAGGAAAAGCAGGTTGCGCGAGGCGAACGGCTGAAATCATATTCCGCCATTTTGCCTGCCATTGACCTTTCGGCTGAGTATTTGAGAAAGGATAAGATTGCATCTTTTGGGCCGATAACATTCGGTGATGTAGATAACTATTCGGCTGCGCTTAGGATTACTCAGCCGGTTTTCGCTGGTGGTTCGATACCGGCTAAAATAAATGCTGGTAAATTGTTTTCTTTGCTTACCGACCAGACGGTTCGAGCGGAGGTTCATAACCTGACTTATACAGCGATTCATACCTATTATGATGTTCTGCTCAATCAACACTTGCTGCAGATTAGCGCTGATGCTGTTCGCTCGGCTCAAGCCCATCTTGATGATGTTAAACGAAAGCGGCAGGGCGGGGTCGCTTCTGATTTTGATGTTCTGCGGGCTGAAGTGGAACTGTCGAATTTCCAGGCTGAATTGATTCAGACCAAAAATGCCATAAATCTGGCGAAGGCCCAGCTGATTAAGGTGATGGGTATTTCTCAGGATAGTGATTTTATCCTGTCGGATAAGCTGGGTTATTGTCCTTCAGTGATAACAATGGAGCGGGCTGTTGAAGCTGCTTTCCGTAATCGGCCTGATTTAATGAGTGGCGAGTTTGATATAAAGTATCAGAAGGAATTACTTAAGATTAATCGGAGTCGATATTGGCCGGCTATTAGCGGTTTCTATGAAAATATCTGGTCGAATCCTGACCCTCACCAGAGCACAATGGTGCGGTGGGGACATCTTTGGCAGGCTGGGTTTACGGCGACACTGCCAATTTTTGACGGTTTCTCTCGCGAGGGTGAGATAATTCAACAGAAAGCACGATTTAGGCAGGCACAGATAGGTTTGATTGATACTGAAGAGACCGCTTTGTTTGAATTGACAAGCGCTTTGTTGAGTATACAGAATGCGGCGGAGTTTGTCGAATCCCAGCGATTAAATCTTACCAGAGCAGAGGAAGGATTGCGACTTGCAGAAGTAGGTTATAGAGAAGGAGTAAACACACAGGTAGAGATGATAGATGCGCAGTCGGCCTTAACGACAGCAAGCGCGAACTATTACCAGTCTATATACTCACACATCATTGCTAAATTAGATTTGCAAAAAGCGATGGGAACCCTGACAACTTTTCAGGCAAATGGCCCCGATAGCAAAATTGAGGATGACGAATCGAAAGCTGCGAAAGTAACAGCTTCGGCAGCTTTTATGAATGAAAGAGAGAACAGGCAAAATGAAAGTCAGTAGAAGGAAGATATATTGGATAGCGGCGTTCGTATTGGTGTTTTTTATTTTTTGGTTTGGGTATTGTCGCAGTTCCGGTGAAAGTAAGGAACAAGAAAGAGCGGTTCCGGTTGAGGTTGAAGATGTAAGCACCGGCTCGATAGAACAAACGATAGAAGTGACCGGTTGGATAAGGGCAAACAAGATTGTGGATGTGACATCGAAGGTGCCGGGAAGAATCGAGTCTCTGCAGGTTATTTTGGGTGACGGCGAGGTGGTTAATGTTGAAGAAGGATTGACTGTCAAGAAAGGTCAGCAGCTTGCCGTTATCGACCATGGTACTTATCTGGCACAAGTAGAAGCGGCCAAGGCGGATTTACAGGCCAGAGAAGTTAAGTTAGCCGATGCCGAGCGAGAAAAGAAACGTATTATAAAGTTATTTAAAGGCGGTTCAGCTACCGAGCAGAGTAAAGATAAAGCTGTAACCGCTGCAGAATTGGCTGCGGCAGGGCTTAATTTAGCCAAGGCCAATCTTCAGCTTGCTCAAATAAATCTGAAAGAATCAACGATTATTTCTCCCATTGAGGCAATAGTTACAGCCAAACACATTGACCAGGGTAATCTCATTAGAGAGGGAGACAGGATTGTTACTGTAGCTGATATGAAAACTGTAAAGGTAGTTGTTGCTGTTGCAGAGCAATATGGTGGGCAGATTGTCGCAGGAACACCTGCAAGAATCAAAGTTGATGCATTTGGAGATAGAGTTTTTGATGCTGAAGTGTACTCGGTTTATCCGGTTCTTGATGAGCAGACGCACACCATACAGGCCGAAATACGTATGGATAATGATGAATTACAGTTGAAGCCCGGTATGTTCGCCAGGGTTACTTTAATTACAGAGCATAAAGATAATGTGGTTGTTATCCCACGGGATGTTGTTCTTGGCGGCAGGATAGACGAACCTTATATATATGTAGTGGAAGATGGAATCGCCCGTAAGAGTTTTGTCAAGCTCGGAATAAAGCAGGCAGATAAATATGAAATCATCGATGGCTTAAAACAGGGCGAGAAGCTTGTAGTTAATGGAATGAATTACTTGACGGACTCGATATTGGTCGAAGTTGTACGATTGGAAGATATTGGTGTAAGTTCACCCCGTTAGAAAGAAAGCTCTGTCCTTTGGGCGGAGTAAAAAAATACATAGCGAAAGTAAGGTTTAAAGCCACACCCGAGCTTTCTAACGGGGTAAAAACTAAAAGGTAGAAAACAGCATGAAGCTTGCTCAATTATCTGTAAATAGACCGGTAACCACTGCGATGATATTTATAGCAATGGTAGTTCTGGGTCTGGTGTCGTTGTCGATGCTGGGATTGGACTTGATGCCTGAGATGGAAATACCAGCCGTTTCAGTTATAACTTCCTATCAGGGAGCAGGGCCTGAAGAAGTGGAAACGCTGATAACTGAGCCGATGGAGGATACTCTTAGTACCATCTCTGGAGTTGATGAGGTAATTTCAATCTCCAAAGAAGGAATATCATCGGTGACATTGAAGTTTGATTGGGGCGAGAAAATAGATGAAAGTACCAACGATGTGCGTGAGAAGATTGACCTGATTAGGGATATGTTGCCGGAGGAAGCTGACAATCCTGTTATTTTCAAGTTTGACCTTGCAATGATGCCGATTGCAATTATCGCAATTACCGCGGAGGATAGTTATCCTGATTTAGAGAAAATAGTTGAAGATGAGATAGTTGACCCGCTTAAGCGCGTTGAAGGCGTCGCCTCGGTAACGCCTCGGGGAGGATTGGAGCGGCAGATTCGCGTTGATATTGACCGTGACAAGCTGGCTGCTTTGAATTTATCCGTTGCGCAGATTAATTCAGTTCTTGCCGCTCAAAACATCAGTACTCCCGGTGGTAATATTAAGACCGGTTACAAGGACTATCTCCTGCGCACCCCTGAGGAATTTTCAAGCCCTCAGGAAATTGCCGAAGTTGTTATTGCTCGGCGAAATGGCATACCTATAAAACTCAAAGATGTTGCCGATGTGAGAGATTTTTTCAGAGAGCGGACTTTTGAAGTGCGAATGAACGGCAAAAAGGCAATGGCTGTATTTGTCCAGAAGCAAAGCGGTGAAAATACAGTGGCGGTTGCCAGGGCGGTCAGGAAAAAGCTTGAGGAAATAAAAAAGAATTTGCCGCCTGATGTTAAACCGAATATGGTAATGGATAATTCCGAGTTTATATTGGCCTCGGTGGGTAATTTGCGTAACACGGTTTTCTGGGCTGCTTTCTTTGTCTTTATTGTGCTTCTCTTTTTCCTGCGGGACCTTCGAGCCAGTATTATTGTTGCACTTGCGATTCCTACTTCGCTTATCTTTACGTTCTTCCTAATGTACTTAGCCGATTACACGCTTAATGAAACTTCGTTGGCCAGCCTGGCTATTGCCGTTGGTCTTGTCGTGGATAATGCAATAGTTGTTATTGACAATATCAGCCGTCATCGCGCTAAGGGCCAGAGGTTAAAGGAAGGTGCCATTCTTGGGGCAAATGAAGTAGGTGTACCTGTTATTGCTTCAACACTAACGACCATTTCCATTT
>CAZOQJ010000085.1:0-10137 GCA_964581905.1 uncultured Pirellulales bacterium | reverse complement strand
GAGATTATGCGAAAGCTGCGGGCCATTACCGACCAGCTCAACGCCGACTTTCAGGGCCTGTGCAAAGACGGCGAAATTTTCGCGGTTTGGGTGGCGCATGCGAAGTACGGAGCCGACCCTACCGACCCAAATTCATACGAGAGATTTGACCGTATAATGTTTTTTGCCGATGGCGATTTCCAATCCTATGGGGTAAACCACAAAATCATCCAGGGTAATGTCGCAAGAATCAGTTATATGCTCGCAAAAAGAGGTGATTTTACAAACTACACATCGCCTGAAGTTCAACCTGAAAACCAATCCCCGGATAAGCGAATACTGGCAAGGACGCAGCATATTTACACGGATAACAATGACCTCTATGATTTTCTGGACCCTAATGAGTTCCCGCACAACAACGACGAATGGTACGAGTGGAACAATCGTTTTGAGTACGATAAGACAACCCTGGAACAGTGGAAGAATATATCCTGGGATTACAAAAAATATATGCTTTCTGTTATCAGTAATGTTAGAGCCGACTCTGCTGTTGAGTATAGATTTTTGATGGGAGCCACGGCTAATCCTGCCGACCCGAATTCAATCCATATGCTCTTGTGTGAGGGCGTAGGTGAGTTCAAGATTCAGGGCTGGTCTTGGGATAATATCCAAGGGAAATGGCGATGGGTGCCGGAGGTTAACCCTGATGGCGACGGGGATTTGACGGATGATACGGACTTTTACTTAGATGGTGATATAATTGACCCATGCAGTGTTCCTGGAGTCTTGTATCCTTACGGCCTTGTTTCTCTCAGGACATTCAGCTATGACCCTAATCTTCTAAACGAAACGAATTTTAATTTGATTCCCGGTCTTGGACGGGCGCTGAAGTTTACTTTTACGTTGTATGATTCCAAGGGTGTTATAAAAGACGGCAGGACCTTTACGTATATTGTTTATTTGGATTAGTTCGTTGTTCATAGTTCATTGTTCATCGTTTATTGAATTGATAAGAGAAATGAAAAGAAAATACAAGACACGAGCCACGAGCCACGAATCCTTTGTGGGTTCGGCTCTTATACTGACGGTGGTTTTGACGAGCCTGCTGGCTATCGTAGGTGTTATGTTCGTTCTGGTCAGCCGGCTGGACAAGATGGCAACATCCGGCTTGTCGGAGAACAAAGAGCTAAATTACGCTGTCGAAACAGTCATCGCAAAGATATCGCAGGAATTGGCCTCGGACGTGCCAGATGTAAATGAGGAATATTACGACTATCCTGATGCTAACAATAGCTGGCTGGCCTGCCTTGAGCCGTATCAATCCGGCAGCGATTATTTCTGGCGACAGATAAGCGATATCTATAACAAATTTTCGATTCCAAGTCCGGGGTTACAGGCAGCGATTATACCTGATTATCAGGACCCTGTCACAGTTGGAGATTCAAATACTACTATTATTTCCCCCGCCGATGCCGATGGTGACGGCGTATCGGATTCCGTCTGGGTGAGGATACCGCATATAACCAGCAGCAAGGGAAAATCCATTTATGCAGCAGTGAGAATTGTCGATAACGGCGGGATGCTAAATGTTAATACCGCCTACGAATTTGACCCTAATAATCTTGACCCCCGCCGAGTTGATGGTTCGAGCCAATTGCAAATCAATCTTATGGCTTTGGCTGGAAGGGATAATACACATATTACTTACCCGGGAGAGAAAGAGGATAGACTGCTGGATTTCAGGTGTGGGAATGAATCAAACAATTTGACGCTATATGAGCAAAATGTCATCTGGCAATATTATGGTTCAATTGGGGAATATACGCCTTTTGATATCGGTGACGAGCTTGTACTCCGCAACCGTTACATTTTGAATAATGACCGGATGACAACCAGAATCGAAAGTCTCTGGACAAACGCCTTCAAGGGCGGCCTCGAAATGCCCTTAACCTCTCCAAGTGAGATTAATACCCTCCCCAGATTCTGGGGACACAGGGTCAGCTACGACTTTTCTGACGCCAACATCTATGACTATCGCCATATATCGACTATCTACAATATGGACCGGATTATTGGGCCGGATGGAACAAAGATGCTTAATGTCAATGACAGCAATGAATATTTACTGTATGGTGCGATACGGGAGGGATTGATACGCGGTGGAGTCGTTGACCCCAATAGTCTGGCCGCCCAGATGGCTGTTAATATAAAAGACTATGTAGATACGGATGGGCCGAACGTCACAGTTTTCAACGGATATTATGGATTTGAACGGCCGTGTGTTTATATATCCGAAGTGGTTTATAATGCTGTTACTGCAGGTGACCCACCAGTTACTTACAAGTCTTATGCGGTCGAGCTTCACAAGCCCTACTCTGAAGATGATATATCAGTTGCCAATATCTGGCAGCTTGTTGTTGACGGCACGCCTATTTATAATATTGATTCATGGCCTGGGGGGGAAAAAGATTATTATGTAATACAAAACCAAGACCCTTGTGGCTTTGCAGCATTTGGCGTGGATGCGAACAATGCTGTCGTGGAAAATTCTATTTTTGATTTTAACGAAAATAGTGATATAACCTTGCAGCGTTATGTCGCTGATGTAACTGCTTATATTCCGGTTGACAAAAAACAAGTGCCGGATTGGTTAGTCTTGGGCGATGGTTTCCGCAGCTTGCAGCGCGATATAAACAAGCACAAGTGTATAAAGCGCCTGTGGGATGATTCTGCAAGCGAATCAGGTTCTCCAACTCCCGGTAGTTCAAATAGCTACACCGACACCAGCAACTTAGATAGGATTCAGGCACATCCTTACCTTGACCCTAACGTCTATGAGGGTAAAGGATTTAAGAATATCGGCGAAACAGGAATGGTCTTTGTCAAGAGCGCTTATTCGGAAGGTCCAAATTCTATAGGGCCAAACGATATAGAAGCTACTGCACGTTTGGATTTATCGAAATCTATCTACCAGCAGATATTTAATTATCTGACCGTTTGGCCTCCGTCTGAATACGTATCTGACCCGAATGAGGTACGGGTAAAAGGCCGGCTCAATATCAATACCGCGCCGTGGTTTGTTATCGCTCAACTACCGTGGATGGAACCTACAATCGCCCAGGCAATAGTTGCTTACAGGGATCATTTACAGCTATTACCCGGTTTCGTGGATTATTCACTTGGTAGAGCAAGAGGGATGTGGGACCCATGCGACCTATCTCCACCAATATCGGTGAGGGAGGAACCCGGTTTTGCGAGTATATTAGAGTTATTAAACATTACGCACGATTTGGCCAATACAGGCTCTTACAATACTTGGTTTGACATTCGCAGATACGGCAGAGATAGTGCCGACTTATCCGGTTTTCCTGATTTGACGCATAGCGATGGTGTAGAAGATGATATTGAAGAGCGAGACGTTATTTTCGCACGGATTAGTAATCTTGTTACTGTGCGAAGCGATGTCTTTACGGTTTATATACTCGTTCGTATCGGCGAAGACGGGCCACAGAAAAGGGTCGTAGCTATACTCGATAGAAGCAATGCCTATTCTCCCAGCGACAAGGTAAGAATCGTTGCCCTGCACCCAGTTCCCGATCCAAGATGATTTTAACCACGGATTTCACGGATTTACACTGATTGACCGATTTATCGACAAAGTAGGCTTACTTTATGGCTGCGCACGCTGCTGAATGGCAAAGTAAACCGACTTAACGGAAAAGCAAATTTACTTAACGATAAAGTAAATTGACTTAACGGCTGCGCAAGCTGCCAAACGACAAAGTAAACTTACTTAATGACAAAGTAAATCGACTTAGCGACAAATCAAGTTGACTTAATGACGAAGTAAATTGACTTTTTGGTTTTGCAAATACTTAAAACCTCATTTTTAGGCTAAAAACGCAACTTTTCCTGCTTAAGGCCGATTTTTGCCACAACAAGACATTTTAGTAACAACCTGTCAAAAGCCACCAATATGTCTGCCAATTTGTCCCTATAATAGGCATATCATCATATGTAGAAATATGGCCTAATTTGCAAATATATCGTTGCTCATCAGAACCTATAACCATATCTCCTGACACATAAGAATGGTCAACTGTCCAAAAACTAATATCAATCCCTCCCGGCTCAATTATTGCTGTGCCTCCATAACCACAATTACGATCTTGCCACCTATTACGACATTGAGAAAAAGAATTATCAATTTGAGTCCCAAAAGTTACACATGAATATGAATTAGGAGAATAAAATAGATGCCTCTTAGAAAGTGCTCCGCAATCATCTCCCATCCAGGAACACCATAAATTTTCAGAACCTCTGCAAATCATCATCCAAGGATAATCTATCATCTCCCACCAATTAGGATCAAGAGGCGAGTGATTATGATTATTATTTTGTAGACTACGATAATGACGATATGCACCTGAACTATAGTATCTTACAAGATTACCTATATTATAAGTATAGGTAGAATGCCAAGAGTCAATATCTCCTCCAGGTTTATTGTCTTCTGTTGAGATATGTGCGTATAAACAAGTATATATTGCATAAGCATCGTCATCATCTCCAGACCAGCATATTACCCAATCATCAATTTGATAAGACTGACCTGATTCCCATGGAATAGGGCATGCAACTACGTTTAGCATAATTTGTGATTTTGATAAATATACTGAAACTTCATATCGGCCTCGGACTTTGAGACCATCAATATAAAATAATGTCGGCTGTGTGGTACAACGATATCCACATCCAGAAACTTGTTGAAGCACAAAAATACGATCTGGCCCGGGCGGATTTTGAGGGAAAGTAGAAGTACAATCCCAGTATTCAGTACAAAGGGTAATTCCCTGAAAAACTACTGTTATAAATTTTGGGGTTTTACCAATCCCTCCATATCCAGGCCAAGCATTCCAATTAGGATTATCACAAGAACCTGTATTTGAAACCTTTTTCCACCAATTACTATCAATCGGATGATGGCTAATGTTATTATCTGCTTTGCTGCGATAAAATCCTAAAGTTCCTGTACCTACAGATGAACTTGCCCTTGTCCACCAATCAGTATCAGTAGGATGATGATTAAGATTATTATCTGCTTTGCTACAATAAAATCCTTGATGAGCATAAGGATAAGAATCCCAATATTGGACACTACTCCCTAAATCATAAGTGATCTGAGGATCCCATGCAGAAGGTCCAAAACTCTCTACTATATCTCCTATGTTATAACTAGTTGAACAATCCCATCTTATATTTGGATTCAAAAAACAACAGCAATCATTGTTAGGAAAGGAAGGTTCTACAACGAGAGTAGCTATAGCGTTTTGGTCATCAAGGTCAGGAACATTAGGGCCTTGGCAGATGTTGCCTTTATAAACTAGGACATATTGTAATATGTCTAACCCTGGAGGCGGGGTTGGTATGATAAAATGCGCCTCGGTAAACTGGTTATAAGCCAACGTGCTGGTCTCCGAATTCCAGGGATTACTCGAAGGGGCTGGTTCATAAACTGTAAAATCGTTAATTTTGGTTCTATTGCCAGTAAAACCATCCCAATATAGCTCAAATGTACCGCCTTTTAAGGTTTGCGGGACACCCGAATTCTCGGATGTGTTGGTAATAGTTAGTATTATATCGTTGCCGTTTTGTCCTACTTGTTCAGCATTTAATCTTCCGCGGAAAAAATAATTAGAAAGACCCGTGGCGTAATCAATAGTCCGAGGCATAGTTACCTTAGCGTAATCTTCATAAACAGCTTCATCAAAGGTCGTATGATATGCTACTGTCTCTATGGGATATGGAATTCCGGCCAAATATGCATATTTTTGGGTAAACTTTGTTCTGGCCAGATGAGTAATATCGTATCCGCTGATATACCTGTGATCAACAGTGACAAGTCCCCAGAGATATACCTCCGTATCAATATGCTCGCTCGTATTGTTGGCATCAGGATGAGGAAAATAATATTTTGTGCCGTCATTTTTCCTGAAGATTGTACTTTTTGAAAGAAACTGATAATCGGTTTGCTCTGATAGGCCCCAATTAGACAAAGGAGAGGAACCCACATATTGGCCAATATAATCGTTCACATCCCAGTAGTGAGCAAGTTCCGAGAAAACTTTAGCCTGTGGTGTCCAGCCGTTCAGCCAATCAGATGGTATGTTACCTCCATTATCTTTAATCTGTTCCTCAGCCCACGATTCTAACGGATTACCTATGCCACCGGGATAGAGTCCCCGAAAATGCGCTTCTATAAAATCGTTTCTCACATGTGCCGGTACACTCATATCCTCCAGAAGATGCAACACATGTCCAAGTGTCAAAAATGTCAGGGCAAGATAATGTTCTCTTGCCGATTCGGATTCCTGCGTCAATGCCCTATAAAAATAGTCTCTTGTATCCGGCCACGCGAAATAGTTTTCGTATTCTTCCTCCCACTTGGGGTCTTCTGTACCTAACGCTCTCTTCAGACACAATGCTCCAGTTAAATCAAACAAATTATCTCCCCAATACCAAACATATGTTGCAGTCTTAAAGGCAGCTGCCCAACTAGGGTGCTCTGTCTTGTTATCTATGCCCGCATCACGATATGGGTCATGAAAGTGATGTTTGGACCTTGGGGTAGGAACATCCTCCAAATGTGAGCCGGCTTTCAACAAATCCATGACAGAAGGATTCGGTGGCAATATCGATGATATCCGTTCTTCCAATTGGTTGGTCGGTATACGGTCGGGTTCAGGTATGGTTGATTGATCCAATGATAGCTCGCAACTCAAACCCTGCTCTATATTTAATTGCGTCTTGATATATTCGTCCAAGACCGACTGATTGTTGTTAAAAATAGCCTTTTCTGTTAGGGATGTGTGAGTGTATTTGCCACACCAAGCATATGCTTGAGTACCCCAGCCGAAGATTGCTGCAATAATAACGAATATCTTTATGTTGTTTCTCATAGTAATACTCCTAATCCAAATCAAGTCAGATGTAAATGTGTTTAGACTATTTTTCATGACGAACATGTTCTCTTTTACGTTATAGTGGAAGTTATATAGCCAAATACTGTAAGCAGAAACCATATTGCAGCCCAAACCAGCACAATCAGCAAAAAAATCACAGCTATCGTTTTCAGAGACTTGGGAACAATATTCCAGCCCCGTGTTTCCTTTAGGGCATAACCGGCGAAGCATAAAACGAGAAGCCACCCCCAACGCTGGAAGTAAATCTCACCTAACCACTTGACGGAGACTCTCGTTTTTTCGGATACAAGGAGCAGCCAAGGTATTATACCAACTACAAATGCACTCACGGTCAGGGTTATAATTAGTGCGGTCTTTTTGTTTTCAGCCCGCATTGGGAAACTCCTAAAAATCATAGATTTTCCACTGGTTCATTTCGTCTCTGACGAAAGCTACAGGATATCCGTATGTATCTCCATTCTCCTCACGTAAAAGGTCGTACATCGCCATATCGGTATCAAATCTTATAAAGACAAGTTCGCCCATTTCGCTGACCATTTGCGTAAAATATGGCCGAAGCTGCTCCAGAAACAGCCGATAATTCTCTGCTGATACTTCAGCAAAGAAACTAACTGCCTCATTGACATCATCAGCTAATAAAGCTGCCTTGAACGATTCGAAGACATCTAACGGCGGAGGGCCGCTCAGCCAGAAAAAGGCCAGAGTTGCTAAATCGTTATTATCAACTGCTCCGCTATCATCAAAATCACCATCGAGGCCGCTTCCGGATTTTTGCCAGTTATTAGCGAATATTGCAAAATCAAAAAAATTAACTATATCATTGCTGTCCAAATCAGGATACAAATTCGGGTCGGGAAAACCTTCCATTCCGGCTGTTTGGCCAGCGGACATACCTGCAGAATAAATTTTCTCGGGCCTAGTGTTTTGTGAGTTGGCTATTTGCTGGTTAGGTTGAGTCTGTAGTTGCGATTCAGAACTCGGCTGTGATGCTGCAAGGGCTTCTTTATCCAGGCCAAATATAATAACAGTATCTGTTTCGGTAATATAGAATAGAACAAGCTGATAGACAATTTCCTTATCGACATTAAGACTGATAGTACTTACATCCGATTCAGCGGTAAAGGTAAAGAGATATTTATCCGGTTCTTTTAATTGTTTGAGTTTTCCTGTATCGCAGGTAACTGATATGTCCTGCGCTTCGGTATCGCTTTGACCTGCAATTGTGATTACAAGATTGTCTTTGCCCTTTATTTGCGGTGGATTTGACTCATCAAGTCCTTCGATTGTTAAACTTAACTCCTCATTAGTAATCGAAACCATGGCTATGCCAAAAATAGCCGAGAAAATAGCGACAAATAAAAATAATCTCTTACCATACATCGCAGATTCCTTTCGAAATAGCACTAAAATTATTTTAGGAGTTCAAGTAGCTCTGCGTGGACTTTTTTGTTGGCAGCTAATATCCTAAATCTATCGCCTTCGTAGCCGTCCAAATCAACCGGAAAGATTTTACCCCCCTGCCAATCACTTACAACAGCTCCCGCAGCTTCTGCAATGAAGGCCCCTGCCGCAATATCCCATAGCTTCTGGTCATGAGCAATAGTAGCAATAAGCCCACCATTTGCAACGTATGCTAATTGTAATGCAGTTGTGCCCAGAACGCGAAATCTTGTTCTCTTCATAATCTCTCCGGCCCAGGCAGGAACTTCACTATGAAAATGGCTGTCCAGACCAACGCTCGAAAACTCATCCATCTTGTCTTCGCTCGCTGTGATACGTCTGCCATTTAGTTGTGCCTCGCCGCCTTCAACGGCGGTGAACATCGATTCCGTGGCCGGCTCAAAAACCACGCCTACAATCGACCTGCCCTGATACATTGCTGCGATACTAACGGTAAAAAACAACATACGGTGCGCAAAATTGTTGGTACCATCTATCGGGTCAATGAGCCACCAGACAGGCTCCGCTCCACGGGGCGGCTGTTTAAATAATTTGCCCTCGACGCCTTCCTCGGCAATAAAGCCGTGGTCCGGATAGGTCTCCTTGATTCTGTCGATAATTATCTGCTGGCATCGCGTATCGGCCTGCGTTACCAGCTCAGATGCGTTTTTTACCGTGGCCTTGATAAAGTTGATTTCTTCCATAGCACGCTGGCCGGCCAGCCTCGCTGCTACAATGGCTGTTTCCAGCATCATGCTCAAATTTCTCTGCTCTAAAACCATTTTGGTATCCCGTAAAGCACATTCGCTTAATCTTGACAAAACTACAACATTATCTTATTTTAGTCTAATTATGCTGCCAAACCAACAACTAAATAATAAGCAGAACTTTTTCTGCCGTGCCACGAATCAGCAGCGGATTATAGCCGGGGCTGCCTTCTTAGGGATTGCCGCAACATTCGGCCTATTTGCACTGGCAGGACATTATAAAATCGATATCGGCCGGTGGCTTATGCCCTGTGGATTCAAGCAACGAACCGGTTATCCGTGCCCAACCTGCGGGATGATAACTTCGCTACTTGCCTTCAGTCAAGGCAAAATCTTCGAGGCGTTCTATATCCAGCCCGCGGGAGCTCTATTGTACAGCATCGCAGTTGTGGTGGCATTTTTGGCTTTATTTACAGCCATTTTTGGGGTATATTTTGAATTTATTAGGCGTTTTTTCGCTCAAGTTAAAATAAGATATATAATCCTTGCCCTGCTGGTTATTATTGCCTGCGGTTGGGCGGTAACATTAGCTCGGGCACTGGCGGCAAGGGGCCAGTAATAAAAGAAAAAAGAGTATGGTTTTTTTGGAGTTCCACAATGATTAAGGTTCTGATTACAGACAAACTTGCACAGGAAGGTATTGACCTGCTCAATTTGACAGAAGGCGTTGAGCCGGTTGTTAAAACGGGTATAAGTGAGGACGAACTCGCCAAGATTATCGGTGAGCATGATGGCCTAATTGTTCGGAGCGGCACAAAGGTTACCGCCAAGGTCCTGGCCAATCCCGGCAAGCTAAAAGGGATTGCCCGGGCCGGGGTCGGCGTAGATAACATCGACGTTCCGGAGGCCACCAGAAAAGGAATACTGGTAATGAATACTCCCGGCGGTAACACCCTCAGCGCCGCCGAACACACAATGGCTTTGATACTCGCGATGAGCCGAAATGTTGTGCCCGCCTGCAACAGCTT
>CAZOQJ010000084.1:0-10281 GCA_964581905.1 uncultured Pirellulales bacterium | reverse complement strand
CAGTTCGCTGTCGGAGTAAACCTCAGGGAGATTGCCGAATAATATTCTGGAGGATGCCTTCTATTTAATTGGATTTAACTTCCTAAATGACGAATCCCGCCATACAAAAAGTCGATGAGGGTATTGTCTTTGTGGTAAAGGTCGTGCCCGGCAGCAGTAGAACAGCTGTTTGCGGCTTGCTCGACAATATGATTAAGATTAAGGTTTCAGCGGCACCGGAGAAGGGAAAGGCCAATAAGAGCTTGGTCGAGTTTTTGGCCAAGCAGCTCGACGTGAAGAAAAATGCTGTTCGGATAATCTCCGGCCAGACGAATCCCGTCAAGCACATACAGGTTGCCGGCATCTCGGCTGAAGTGCTTTTGGAGAAGCTGAATTTTAAAAAATAACCGTGAAAATTATATCGTCATTGCGAGCGAAGCGAAGCAATCTCATGACGTGTGCCGAGTGGAGATTGCCACGGCCCGCCGGGCCTCGCAATGACAATCGTAACAGAGTCTTGGTAAATGGACGATAAGTCAACAATCGAAATTAGAAACGGTGTGGACGAGACATCAATTGGGTATATGCTCAAGCTTGCAACACCAATGGTGATAACGACCATATCGTTTACTATTATGCAGTTCGTGGACAGGTTTATGGTTTCACGTCTGGGGACCGACGCATTGGCGGCCATTTTACCGGCTGGGGTTGTTAGTTTCGTACCCGGTGCGTTTGCAATCGGGGCAATGACGAGTTTAAACACGTTTGTAAGTCAAAGCTTAGGCAGAGGCGATAAGAGCATCTGCTCAAATTACTTCTGGCAAACGATATATATGGGAGTTGTGTATTTCGCGGTAGTGCTGGCGACTATGTGGCCGGCGGCTCCATGGATTTTCAAAATGATGGGCCAACCGCCAACAGTTTGTGCTATGGAAGTAATATATCTTCGAATTATGCTCTACGCCCAAATGCTGGCGGTTATTAACTGGGCAAGCAGCCAATTTTTTATGGGTATCCATAGGCCTATCATTACGATGTATGCAGCCTTATGCGGCCAGGTGGTAAATGTTGCATGCAATTACGTGTTGATATTCGGCAAGTTCGGCTTTCCACGGCTGGAGATTGCAGGTGCGGGCTGGGGGACATTTATCGGGATAGGTGTAATTGCCTGCATAAATATAACTGTGCTTTTAAGCAGTAAAATAAATTCAACTTTCAAGTCCAGGCGGACGTTAAATATCGATTTCGGCAAGATGTACGATTTGCTAAAAGTGGGGCTTCCTGCCGGTTTTGAATTGATGGTAAACGTTGCCTTTTGGGGAGTGATTTTGTTCGGTCTGGTGGGCAGGTTCGGCAAAGAGGCGTTAGCTGCAACGAGCGCAGCATTAGCTTATACAAATGTTTCTGTTATGCCTATCGTAGGTATATCAACGGCCTTGACGGCGGCAGTGGGCAAGACAATTGGGCAGGGACGAAAAAACCTGGCAACAAAACAAACGAGTATATGTTTGAGAATTGCGTTTGTCTATATGGGGACAATAGGAATTTGCTTTCTTATATTTAGAGAGCCCTTGATGCGATTCTGGACCTCTGACGCCAAAGTGATTGAAGCCGGGGTTAATATTTTGATTTGTGCTGCTATATATCAGGTTTTTCATGCAGCCAGGATTATTTACAGCGGCTCTTTGCGTGGCGCGGGTGACACCGTGTGGCTGGCAATAGTATCATCGTTGGCAGCGGTGATAATATTAGGAACCGGCGGTGTGCTTATGGTTAAATTTTTCCCGTCTCTCGGCCCTGTAGGGCCATGGATTGCCGCTGCAATCAGTATGGTTGCAGTTGGGCTGGCAAATCGCTGGAGATTCAAGAGCAACAGGTGGATGCAGATAGATTTGTTTAAGCGACGCCCTGTCGGCGTACCGGTCGAAGTGTAGATTGTACAGTGATTGCTTATATAATAAGGTCAATTTTTAGGCATCATAATTACCTAAAATAGAAAATATAAAGGAACTTTATGACGATAAGATTCGTAAGATATGATACTTGCTGTCATATCCGGTATCGTGTGAAAAAGTTTGTGAGGATAGTGACAACGACAAATTAAGGATGGCCCAAGAGCCGATGAAAAAGACTTTTTTAGTAATGATTTGTATTTTGATTCTCCCTTCGGCGGTGCAGGCACGCCAAGACGGGCCTTTGGCCAATGAGGGCAAAAACGGTCTGTACGCAAAGTCCATTGAACAGGTCCTGCGACTAAATGAAGACGAGATTGACCTGGCCACCGCCGCTTTAATTATCTCGGAGAACTGGAGCGACCTGGTGCCCGGCCGAAGACACCTGGCAGAATTAGACGACATGGCCCTGGAAATTCGCGACAGACTCGACAGCAAAGGGCCGAAGGCAAACTATACAGCGATTCCGGTGATAAATAAGTATCTGTTCGATGAGCTTGGGTTTGAATCTATTTCAGAAGCAGCCGACCCAAATGATTTGTTTTTGCACACCGTGCTGGATAAAAAACGAGGATATTGCCTGAGTCTATCAATTCTTTATCTGTCACTGGCAGAGCGGCTTGGTCTTCCTTTATATGGGGTGGTTGTGCCAGGGCACTTTTTTGTCAGATACGATGATGGGCATGCAAGATTCAACATCGAAACAACAAGCAAAGGAGGAACCGCTCCCGATGAACATTATATAAACAAATTTAAAGTGCCTAAGGGCAACAGCAGTATTTATTTGAAAAATCTGGATAAAATTCAGACGTTGGGCTGTTTTTTTAATAATCTTGGTAATAGTTACAGCACTATCGGCAACAGGGCCTCTGCACAGCGTGCACTTGAAGCAGCGGTTGAGATAAATCCATCATTGTCTGAGGCACGGTCAAACTTAGGAAACATTTACCTCGAAATGGACCGCCTGAAGGATGCAATATACCAATATGAGGTGGCCCTGGAAATCAATCCTGACGATGCCAAGACACACAACAACCTTGGTAACGCTTACGTTGAACAAGACCGATTACACTATGCTATCTCACAATACCTGCAATCGCTCAAGTTAGACCCGAATTTCATAGATGCTTACACAAATTTGGCCCTGGCTTACTGCAAACAGCAGCGATTTTCCCAGGCAATAACAAAATTGAAAAAGGCACTTAAGCTGGAGCCGAAAAACGCCTCTTTGTACAGCCATTTGGGTGACGTTTACAGCCAGATGGAAAATTATAAAAGTGCAATACTTCAATATGAAAACGCTTTGAAGATAAACAGCGATATAGCCAAAGCGCATTTCGGCCTGGCCGTCTGTTACAACAAGTTGGGTTTTACTGACGATGAGATTCAGGCATACAAAAGGGCTCTATCTATCGAACCCGACATGCTGGCTGCATTGGTAAACCTGGGTAATGCATATTTTAGTAAACAAGATTACGATGCGGCTATTAAGTATTATACAAAAGCCATTCGGATAAAGCCGGATGAGGGTACGATTTATTACAATCTGGGCTCATCATATTCCAATAAGAGTATGTATGAACAAGCAGCGGCCGCGTTCTTAAAGGCAATTGAAATAGAGCCGAAGATGGGTGATGCTCATTACGGACTTGCTTTTGGGTATTATAATTTAAAAAAGTATGAATTGGCCCTAAAGCATATACAAATTGCCCAGGAATTGGGCATAAAGGTTACCGAAGAGCAAATTAATGCTATCAAAAGCCATTTGAAATAGAACAAATCACAAGGTACAATCATTCCTATAAGCCTTTAATAAGATTGCAAAAACCGAAATATTGGATTTCTCGGCTCCGCTGGAAATGACGAGGATTTGATTATGCAAACAAATGATGACATCTTAAATTTGCTGAGAGAAAAAGGTGCCCAAGCAACAAGGCTGGCACGGCGAGGAGCGATATTGCAGCCGGGGGCGATAGGCGATTGTATATTGACCATTCCATTAGCTAAATTTATGAAAGATTCACTCGGATTGGGCAGCATTGATATTCTCGGGCACACCGATTACATCGGTATCTTGTCGGACAGAACCTGCATTGATGGTATTCGCTCCATGGATTCAATGGATTTACATCGCCTGTTTGCTCCGGATAAGACGTTTGACCTTATGGACGGTGACCCATTGATAAATGCTTTCGCTGATTATGTCTGGATAGCGACATTTTTGGGCGAGCCGAACAGCAACTTTGAACAAAACTTAATTTATACTGTCCACTGCAGCCACAGCGCGGAGGTTATAACATTGTCTATGAAGCCGCCACCTGTGCCTGCGCCATCTGTGGCGAGGCAACCACAGGTGCAGGCAAAAAACTTTTCCGGCCACCTAACCGATTTTTATATACAGCAATTTATCGAGCAAAGCAGTTTTCCTTTAGAGCCAAAGAAAGTTGAACTTAATGAGGTCCTGATAAAAGCAACCAAAGCAGACATAAACAGAGGTAAAGAACTGCTGAAGGAAATAGATGTTGATTCCGGTAAAAAGCTGGTAATCATTCAGCCGGGCAGCGGCGGGCCGAATAAATGCTGGCACTTAGATAATTTTTTAGCTATAGCTAAACAGCTCATCTCGAAAGGTATCGAAGTGGTATTTTTGCTCGGGCCTGCTGAGTTAGATAGATTTAGCAAAACAACGCTCAAAAAAATAAGCAGCGTTGCAAAATGTCTCGCGGATTTATCTTTGACGCAGGTATTGGCTCTTTTGAGTTGTGCTGATGTTTTTTTGGGCAATGACAGCGGCATTACTCATCTGGCTGCCGCATTGGGTATTAAGAGCTTTGCTGTCTTTGGGCCAACTGAGCCGGCTGTTTATGGCCCTATCGGTCCGGCTGTAACAGTGTTTGCGAAAAAGACGGCATCTTTTGCAAAGAGACCATCACCGAGTTTACAGCAGAAAATCTGCGAAATTTTGCTGGCCTGACTTTGGCCACGCAATTCCCCCTCCGGACTCATACCAAGCCTAACACTCTCAAAATCAAGGTCTTTAGCAAACTTTCTCAGTTAGAGTGTCATAGGGTTGTCACAGTGAGAATTTTTTTGGGGGGTTTTCCGCTGATACCAAGTATACTGAAAAGTAGAGGGACCTATAATAAAGCGAAGGATGCGGTAAAATCATTAAACTTATGTCGTGCTACGCTTCCGCAGTAGCACCGCTATGGAGGGTGGAAACTACTTCGCAGGGTAGCAAAGGAAGGAGGGAAACTATGCGGATACGCAAATTGCCTTAATGCGCACCCCCCGCGATGCGTCTGCGCGGTCAGGGTGCAACCAAACCTAAAGATGCAAGAATGGTTTTAGACAAACTACAGTATTTTGTTGTGAAAGAACATTTCTTGGAAAGGAGATTGTAAAATGAAAAAGGTAATTCTGACAATTCTGTGTTTGTTGTGCTTGGGGGTCACTCCCGTCGCTGCCACTGTTATTACGGTCAATCTTCAGACCGGGCAGTTAGACATCGGCAGCGGGTTTTCAAGTAGCGTTAATTGGTACGGTGTGCTCATTGAGGATGGAGGAATCGGCGCTGATGGTTTGCGCCAATACCTTGTTCACGGCGACTTCTCGGTGCAGCCGGGCGATACGGTCACGGCCGTGACCAGCATGGTCAGCGAAGCCCAGCCGGGTGTGCGCTTCATCGTTGGTAACAATGCTATCCTTGAAGGTACGTTCGAGTTCTCGGCCAGTGGCCGGGCTCATCGCGCCGGCGGTGGCCTTGGCGGTAGTTCTGGTGCTGAAGGCACTGGCGGTACTTCTGGCGAGAAAGGAAAACATCAAGAATATGGGGAAGGTCAACCTGGTTGGGGATACTCGGGGGGAGTTGGCGGACACGGCGGCGGCGGGGACGGTGAGGATGGCAAGCATGGCATAAAAGGTGGCAGAGGAGCAGACGGCCTTACCGGCGGAGACGGTGGCGACGGCCGCACGGGCTCGCCTGGTATGGCTGGCGGTAATGGTTTCAACAGTCCTGGATCGGGCGGCGTTGCCGGAGGGTTCGGCTTGCCCGGCGGCGGTGGCACTCGTGGAACGGGTGGCGGTGCTGGCGGCGCGGCTGGCGGCTACGGTGACGGCGGTGCTGGCGGTGAGAAGGGGTTTGGCAACCGCGGTTGGGGAGCTGATGGTGGCAAGGGGGGCGGACGTGGCCAGGATGGTGCGGATGGTGTTGGTGGCTACCCTGGCAATCCTGGTATGCCAGGTGGCGGCGGACAAAACCCCGGGACCTTTGACCTCACTGGCGGTGGGGGCGGTGGGGGTGGTGGCGGCGGCGCCGGTGGCGGTGGCGGCGGCGGCGGCCAAGGGGGAGGAGCGGGAGGGGGAGGGGGAGGCGGAGGGGCAGGTGGTGGCGGTGAAGGTGGTGTGTCTCCAATGGGTGACGGCACCTCTGGTGGCACCGGTGGTGGCGCTAACTGGGGTGGTTTAGGCGGCGATGGTGGTGCCGGTCGCATTGGCGGAAACGGTGGGGCTGGGGGTGATGGTGGTGCCGGTGGTGGTGTGTTCGAGATAGCAGCCAATGGTATTATCACCCTGGCAGGAAACCTCTGGGCACGCGGCGGGCATGGTTGGAACGGAGTGACTGGAGATCCGGAACAACCCGGGAACCCCGGGACCAAAGGTGATCCAGGTCTTAACGGCTATCAGGGAGGTGATGGTACCGATGACGGGGACCACCAAGGCGGCACCGGAGGTAGCGGTGGCACCGGTGGTTCCGGCAAAGGTGGTGATGGGTATACCGGTGGCAATGGCGAGATTCACAGGTGGGACGGTGGTACCGGCGGTGGTGGTGGCGGGGGCGGTGCTGGTGGTGGTGGCGGCACAGGCGGCAGAGGCGGCAACGGTGGCAACGGCGGTTCTGGTGCTGGCGGTAGCGGCGGTGCCGGCGGAACCATCAAGCTCTTCGGCTCCGTAGTTAATGCCTTCGGCGCTGGCCAGGTCGATACCACCGGCGGCCAAGGCGGTGGCCCGGAGCCAGGTGCCCCCGCAGGCGGTAACGGCCGGTTCATCCTCGGACGTAACACCACCGACACCCTTGGCTGGGCTCTCGTGGGGACGACCCAGTTCGAAACAACCGATGGCCAAGGCCGCAATTTGGGTTCTCGAGCGGAGAATCCATATTTCCAATGGACAGAAACGCCTCAGCTCCCAGACTTGGTCGGAGGTGCGGAAGCATACGGGCTGACAACGCTGAGCGCAACAGCACCGGACTTCAACCAAGTTTTCAGCGACGCCCCGCCCGGCGTGGTGGCGGCGCTGCACCTGATGGACACCGGTCCGAGCGGCTTGGCACAGAACTGGGATGGCTTCGACATGTTGCTTTTACTCAACCTCAAGCCGGACCCGCTCGACATACCACTGTTCGGCGCCGGCGCGCAGGGGTGGTTCCTACCCCTGTTTGAAGGCGGGTTCAAGAACGATCCGCTCTTCGGTGGAAGCGGTGATGCGTGGATTCCGTCGCTTGACGGCTTCGGAGTGTATGCGACATTGGTCCCGGAGGGCACGACTGACTTCAACATCCTCGCGTTTGTAGACGGGGGTGCCTGGGCGTATGCGCCGACACTTGGTCCTGGCGACAGCTTGTATCTGGTCCCCGAGCCGGCTACAATGCTACTGCTTGGTCTCGGTGGCATGGCGTTGGTTCGTCGGCGGAGAAGATAATTCGTGAAGCATGAAGCGTGAAGTGTGAAGCGAAAAACGCTTGTTAACAAAAACGGGCCATGGGATTTTTCCTGTGGCCTGTTTTTAATCCGTTTCAAAAAAACCGTGCAATTTGCTAAATCCTCAGCTATAATGAAACAGCTATGGAATTACCGAAAATACAAAATAGCGAAAGATACGTCGGCTTGTATATATTCGACTTCGGCGATAACGCTGGTGTCGGCTTTACCGCTGAAGAAGTGGCTGAGCTTTTAGAAAGCGAAAAGTATAAAGACTGCAAGGTCTATAAAATCCACAAGGCCTATCCAGACGGCCGAGTCGAGCTAAAAGGCGTCCCCGCCCAGAGCTTTCAGCTTGAAGCAGGAATGTTCTTTTATTCGGCTGACCTCGAAACAGCCAATAAAGATTTCAAGCAGCTTGTAAATTTAGCGGTTAAGACAGCTCCCCCCTGCCGAGCAAAGGTCCATCTTGCCCACCTCCCGTCAGGGATGGCCAAGTCCATTAGGCCCGGCGGGCAAGCCAAATACAATGACGATAAATTTGCTGTTGCACTTATTTATCCTGCTGAGTACGACGATGAGGTCAGCTCGTGGCTTTTAGAAGGCGAATATAAAACCGGAGGCGCAGCAGAAGGCGGCACCGGCGCGGTACAAAGATATTATGACCAAAAGCCGCAAATCCTCGAAAGACACCAATTGTTCGGCAAATATGCTTTTGAAAGCAGAACCGCAGAACAGCTATTGGCCAGTGTAAAATTGGCCGTACAAAGATAAAACGGGCGATGAAATAAATGCCAGTTCGCACTAAAATAAACTCATTTCTTGGTTTTCTTGCCGGGGCATTGTCGTCAATATTCGGAAAATCCCGAACCAAACCGACGGCTGAGGATTTTAAACGCATCGAGTTCAAGACCAGCACGCAGCGTATGGGGGTCCGATTTACCGAGAAGATTCGCGATGTTTTTCGCTTCAGATGGCTTACTAAAAGGCGCGGTACCTAAAGTCTATAAAAGCACAAATTTACCCCGTTAGAAAGAAAGGCCGTTGGAAAATCTGCCCGCCATTTGGCGAAAATGGCGTTCCAGATGTCTCGTTTCTAACAGGATTTGCATCAATTATCCTTTCCTACTCACTATTTATCGAACCTTTTAAATGCTCATAGCGTAAATAAAAATAGATGATTAAAGTTGGGTTTTACTGTTGCCGATAACAACAAGAGAATTGAAGAATATTTTTTTCTCCCCTCCGGAAAACATCGAGTAGCGCAAGTTACTCGATGTTTTCTTTTGTAGTACGGGCTTCCAGCCCGTGAAAAACACGGCCAAGATGGCTGTGCTACAGATGCGGGATTACATGTTCCTTCCACAGCATTTTTTGTATTTTTTCCCACTTCCACAGGGGCAGGGGTCGTTCCGGCCAACCTTAGGCTGCTCAAGCCGAATCTGCTTTACTTTTTGCTCACCCTGTGGGGCCTGGGCTGCGGCCCGCTGGCGCTCAGCCATCGCGAACTGACCGACCTCGTCGTGAGCCGCCTGGCTTACCGTCCAGACACTCCTGGCTCGGGCGCCGGCTTCCAAGCGTACCTTGAAGATAATATCCGTAACCCTGTCCTCAATCGTCTCGAGCATCTCTTCGAACATTCTGAAGCCTTCACGCTTATACTCTACCTTGGGGTCTTTTTCAGCAAAAGAGCGTGTCCAGATGCTATCTTTTAGATGGTCCATCGTGTAGAGATGGTCTTTCCAGGTGCTGTCATAGACTTGTATCAAAACATATTTTTCGAGGTCACTCAGTTCAGCACGTAAAAATTCTCTTGCTCTTTCATACAGCTTTTCTTTAAGTTCCGGCCCATCACCGAGGTCCTCCTCAGTCAGAGAAGCATCGAATTTTTCATTGGCCCACTTGATTAGCTCGGCAGTATTCAAATTTGCAATTTTTTCAGCAAGTTCCCTGTCTAATTCGCCGTTGTTATAGCTTTCACTTAATTCGAGCAGCTGTTTATGCACTTGGCGGGGCTTGGTGTTCTGTAACTGCTCAGCAGTCAGGCCGGCGTTATATTTTTTATTTGCCCAGTTGGCCAGCGACTCAAATGCATACACATTAGCTCCCTGCGGCCCATAGACCATATTCATTGCAAATTCTACAGGATACTCAATCTCCCGGCGCTTATATTTAGCTGCGCTTCTTTCAGCAAGAAGCTGACGGATTTGGGATGTACTGAGACCCGCCATCTCGCTAACATCCAGTTTTATATCGCACTTGGCTCTTGCCCATTCGGCAAACGTACGAATAGCAAAATCCTCCTTCAAAAATTCGTCCAGCTGAGAACAGTCTTTTTTATCAATTTGCTCGGCAGCAGCTGAAATCAGTTGTTCTTCAATCTCCTCCGGCGATTGGTCTTTAACTTTGCCAGGGCTTAAACTGACTTTAAATGCACTCATAGCCCATTTGGACAAGCCCGAAATGTCCCAGCTTCGGGGGTCACCGTAGTCTTCTAAATATTCACCCAGAGAAAGTGATATGTTATTGGCTGCATTATCCTTTGCCTTTGCTTTTATTAGTTTCTCGATTTCCTGGGATTTAGCACCTGCAATATATGAGGACTTCAAATCAATGCCAAAATTTGTTCTGGCCCACTCGATAATGCAATT
>CAZOQJ010000083.1:0-10361 GCA_964581905.1 uncultured Pirellulales bacterium | reverse complement strand
CGAACTGGACGTACTTTTCAATCTGCTCGGCAAGCTCACCTAAAAACTCAAGCTGGAAATCTTCATAATGGCCGGAGATAAGCTCGCCGTCGAGTGCCTTTTTGAAAATTCTGACCCTTATAATGGATGGTTCAGCTTTCGCCTTGCTGAAATCGCTGTCCTTATGCTCGGTAAGCTCGACGCGCCAGTCCTCGCTTACAAAGACCATGCACTTACCGGTAAAAACCGCCGTCGGAAAATAATCGCGTAATAACTTAAGTGTTTCCATTTGTTAATTAGTCCCAAGTGAGCCAACTAAATCTTTTATGTTAGTTATGTTATGGCTGGCACAATATTTTTTTATACCTTCAATAATTCTTACTGCACATCCCGGCTCGATAAAATTCGCCGTCCCAACCGCTACCGCTGATGCACCGGCAATAATGAATTCGATGGCATCCGATGCGTTTCTTATTCCTCCCATCCCTAAAATCGGTATCCCACGCTCTTTTGCAACTTCGTTATAGACCTTATTTACCAGATAGACCGCTATCGGTTTTATGGCCGGGCCGGATAATCCGCCTGTTTTATTTGCAAGAATCGGTCTGCGAGTTTCAATATCGACAGCCAAAGCCGTAAACGTATTTATTAAGCTAAGAGCATCTGCCCCTGCCTCGACCGCCGCCTTGGCGATTACGCTTATATCCGTAACTGCTGGAGCCAGCTTAACTATCAATATTTTCTGGCCCGTTGCTTTCTTTACCGCCGAAGTAACCTCTTTTACCAGCCCGGGGTCAGTCCCAAAGCTTATCCCGCCTCGCTCAACGTTAGGACAGCTAATATTCAATTCAAACCCGGCTATCGCTTTCTCTGTCGCCAACCGCTCAGCTACAGCTACATATTCACTAATTGTCTCGCCGGCTATGTTAACAAAAACCGGTATGGTGAGTTTTTCGATAACGGGCAGTTTTTCTTCGATGAATTTATCTAAGCCGACATTTGCCCACCCAATTGCGTTGAGCATCCCGGAATTGGTCTCAACAATCCTCGGCGTTGGATTTCCTTTTCTCGGCTTGACTGTGATACTTTTTGTAATAAACCCGCCGAGCGAGTTTATATCCATAAAGTCAGCCAATTCATCCGCATATCCGCACGTCCCCGACGCCGTGAACACCGGATTCGTTAGCTTTAATCCTGTAAAATCAACAGATATATCAATTGTTTTTCCCATTGAAATCCTTAAGTATCTGCAAAACCTTTTCCGGTATGCGTTTAGATTTTGGATTCGGATTTTGCCATATTTTATCTACCAACAAATTCTCACCACAGCTAACGTAAGCGCACCCTGATATTTTAGACCATGAATCAGTCGAAAATAATCCATCATTTTCAGCGTATTCTGCATCACCATCTGGTATGGTACATGCATTTTCGCCAAAAAGAACTTGGCAGATGTACAAAGGATTACTGCCATATCCACTATGAAAGATAAAAAGAATATTCAACGTATCATCAGGAAATTGATCCGGGACGCCATTTATCTTTTCAGATATTTCCATCGAACGTTTATTAAGCGCTCTCTCTCCTCTTGGTCCCTTATCTTCATACCGTTTTGCTTCTACATAAATTTCAGTATTATCGATAACAATCTTTATTTCACATTTCTTATTATTTATTTTTGTTCCCGGTTGTAATTCAGGTTTTTGTTCTGAAATTCTCGCCAGGCTTTCAACCACTTTAATTTCACATAATAATTCTGCTAGCCCGTGTTCTATTTTTATTGTTGAAATTTTTTTTCTATACTTGTCTGCTAATTCACTTTCTCCAACTATACACAATAGTGATTTAATTGTTTTATCGGCATTCAATAAATGTTTTTCCATTTCCTTGTCTTCCGATTGTCCCGACAAGAATTCTATAAAACCTTTTGGAATTTGTCTTTTAGCTTCATTATTAAACATTTTCCATATATTAGGGCATTTCTCTGAAAGAAATTCTCTATATTTTTCTTCTGCCATGTACTTATTTCTTTCTCAACTTTTTTATTTCTCTGTGTTCTCTGTGACCTCTGTGGCAAAATAAAATCTGTGAACTCTGTGGCTAAAAAACCACTTCCTTACTATCAAATACCGGGCCATCTTCACAGCATAGTTTGTAAACTGTTTCATTTGTACCTTCAACTTTGCATAGTACTGTACAGCTCTGGCAAATGCCAATTCCACAGGCCATTCTTCGTTCCATGCTTATTTGGCAATCTATATTTTTTTCTTTTGCAATCTCTGCAACTTTTGCCAGCATTTGCTCGGGTCCACAGGCGTAGATAATCGAGCGCTCGCGAGGTGCATCAGATTTGTCGAGCCATTGCTTGAAACATTCGGTAACCATTCCGGCAAAGCCGGCTGAGCTGTCTTCCGTCGCCACCTGTGAATTAATACCGTATTTTGCAAACTCCGGCAATGTAAAGCCCAATTGCTGCGAAATCCCATCCAGCCGCTTTTCAAACGGCAAATCCTTTGCCGTTTTTGCGCCGGCGAATACTATCACTTCGATATCCGGAAAATCGGCTGTAAGCACCTTCGCCAGGTGCAGCAATGGAGGAGCGCCCATCCCTCCGCAAATCAGAAAAGCCTTTTTCTTACCCTCCGGTATCCAAAAAGCATTACCTAAAGGTCCAATCACACTCACAGAATCACTCGCAGCTAAAGTTGTCATTCGCAAACTAGCTGGGCCGACAACACGATAAAGAACCTCAGCCAAAGTTTTATCCTTATCAGCATTAACATCCACGAAAGCAAAAGGTCTTCGCAGCAATATATTTCGCTGACACACATCGACCAAATCTTCCGGGATTTTTTCTTTCGACGGCAGGGCGATGCTGGAAAGGTCGAACTCAGCAAACTGTCCCGGCCGAAATTGTGCAAATGTATGAGCTGCATCTGCTGAAAATTCCAACCCAAGCCGATAAAATCGCGGGCCAATCTGCCTGTTCACACGGACTATTGCGCAGAACGGCCCTTTATTTGACGATGAGTTTTTTTCTGGCATAAACACCTTATTATAGCGATGGTTTTACCGACAAAGATTCGGCACGCCTAAAGCAAACCTTCGAATACCTTAACGCCATCTACAACTTTGCAGATATGAACGGCGTATTTATCTGCGAACTCAGGGCACTTACTTGGATAGGCTGCATCAACTGCTTGTTTAAGCTCTTCGACGCTTTCAGCCCGTACCAAAGCGCCAGATGCCCCTTTATCACCGCCTCCCAACATCCGTTCTCCTAAAGCACCCGGCACCGTCCGAGCGATATCACACATTGCCTCCAGTTCCGGTCCTGATATCTTATAGTCATCCCTCAGCCCAAGGCCGTCTTCTCTGAATATCTCACCGACGGTTTCAATGTCACCTGCCTTCCAGGCTTCAAGCATCTTATAAAACCGCTTTTGCGCGCCGAAGATATATTTTAACCGGTCGCACAAATCAGGGTAACTCTTGCCGAACTCAGCCATAATCTTTTCGTAGGTTTTCTCGTCCTTGATGTCCGCAAGGCATGATATTTTGTAATTTGATTTCTGTAGAATCGAAGCCAGTTCTTCGCACTCAGCTCTTCGGATTTTATAGGTGGATTTTTCAAGGCCGGGACGGACCGTACCGGTGTCAAGCACTACTATACGAAAATCGGTAGCGCCGGCACCAAGCTGTACGTAATCCACCGACCTCTTTGCCGGGTTATAATACGTCCCCATCGCCTCTCGGGCGAACAATATCATAATCTGGTCGAGCTTGCCGCACGGTGAGCCGATATAATCGTTCTCTACCGCCTGCGCCAGGTCCACTAGTTTCATTTTGTCCTCTATCTTTATCTGGTTTGCATCCAGCAGTGACAATATCAGATTAAGACTCAAAGAAGCTGAACGACTCATCCCTCCGCCGGGGATATTACCGTATATGACTCCATTGATTCCATGTGTGAGCTTAATGCCTTCTCTTTTCAGGATGTAATCAACCCCGTATGGAAACCGCCCCCAGGCCTCTGCTATAGCCGCTGACTTTGGCTCAGGAACATCACCAAGTTTGAATTCAATAACCCCGTCGTCCGGGAAGTTACCGCTAAATAGCTTAACGGTATCAGTTCCATTTGGCTTGTAGGCCATCCAGATAAACCTGTCGGTTCCCACGCCGAATAGTTCCGTACCGTTATAATCGCCGTGCTCGACACCGAGGCAAAAACGCGATGACGTCCTTCTTACCTTAGCGCCTTTGATATCGATACCATTATCTTTAGCGAGCTTCTGTATTTTGTCCAAAGCGGCCTGTCCTTCTTTTGTCAGCTCCATTAGACAACCTCATCTTTTATCATAATATCACGTTTCGTCATTTTGCCAGGCCAATCGGACTGAACAGCACGTACAGAGCCAGCGTTATGACCACAACTACAACACCGGCTATCATAGCCCCGCGGGAAGAACGGAGGTCCAGCTTCGTTTGTTGCTTGAACTCAATAGGTTCGGGTAAGGGCTTGACCACTCTGATAATGGCCATGACCAAAAGGCACAGCCCGAAACAAATTGCCATACGATTGAGAAATTGAATCTCCGGGCCGATTTTGTACCGCCCGAGCAGATACATTCCGCCGTAGGAGACAATATTGGTCAAAAGCCCAATTACACCGGCAATCGGTGGTGCCTTTCGCACAAGCAGGCCGAACACGAACACCGCCAAAATACCCGGCGATATCAGACCCTGGCTTTCTTGGATAATGGTGAAAATGCTGTTACTTATTTTGGGATTGCCAAGCTTTGGTGCCAGCATTACCGCAATGACCGAGAACACAACAACGCATATTCGCCCGAGAAATACCATGGTCTTCTGCCCCGCCTCCGGTGAGATGTACTTCTTAAAAATATCCATCGTGAATATCGTGGAAGCGGCGTTCAGCATCGCTGCCAGTGAGCTGACAATCGCTCCCAGTAGTGCCGCCAGAACGAAGCCGACCAAACCTGTCTTCTGAGGCAGAACACTGCTCAGCAGTTGTCCCAGGGCCGTGTCATATTTATAGGCGATAAATTTCTCGCTTGTGACACTGACCTTGGCCGCTGCGGCTGCATCCATCACGGACTTGTTGTATACCTGCAATTCCACCGCCAGCGCCGGGAACGCTGACTTCCATGATTTGTCATCCGATTCAAATACCGCGTACTCATTCACCTTCAGCTCATCGAGCTTTGCCTGCGTTATAGGAAGAGCAAACGGATTCCTGACTTTAATGGCTTTCAGAGCCGCATCATCCGGATATACGGCAATCATGAATTTGTCTTTCGGTTGGTTCGCAACGGCTTCTTCACTCGGTGCCTGCACAATCTCGACCAGCTGAGTGTTCTTGTTGGCCATCATGTACTTGGCGATTACGGGGGCATTGTCGTTGACCGATTGGTCCTGCATATCCTTTGCGAAGAGATTGAAAGCTATGATACCTGGAATCACCACAACAAAGGGAATTAGCAGCTTCATAAATGCTGAGAACACAATACCCTTCTGTCCTTCAGCCACCGACTTCGACGCCAGCGTCCGCTGCGTGATGTACTGGTTCAGACCCCAGTAGTAAAAATTCGGAATCCACAAGCCGAGAAGCAGCGCAGTCCACGGCAGCACCTTATCATCTCTCGGCAGGAACATGTTCATTCGAACCTTATTCAACTCCCAGAAACGGTCAATAGCACCGCTGTCCTGGGCGAAGGTCTTCAATCCCACCGCTCCGGTACTAACGTTATCCACGAAGGCAAGCTCATCTGTTGTTGCGCCGAGCTTCTTGAATGCGAAGACCATCACAATCGCTCCGCCGAGAATCAAAGCGCTTCCCTGTATCAAATCGGCCCAAGCACATGCCTTCAGCCCGCCGGCGGTTACGTACAACATCGCGATGAAGCCGATTACCAGCGCAGCACTCGCTATCGACACGTCGTATCCCATTTTGCCTGCCATCGTGTTGACCGTCAGCGCTCCCGAATACGTTACCGAGCCCAGCAGCAGCATGTAGATAAACAATGTCGCCACTGCCATGATTGTCCGCGCCGTCGAATTGTAGCGTACTTCGAGGAACTCCGGCATTGTAAAGATGCCCGCCCGCAGAAAGTAAGGCAGAAAAAAGAACGCCACCACAACAAGGGTTATCGCCGCCATCCATTCATAGCTGGCTATTGCAAGCCCCACGTGACTGGCGGCATTGCCGCTCATGCCAACCAATTGTTCTGAGGAGATGTTGGCGGCAATCAGTGAGAACCCAATCAGCCACCATTTCAGACCACGCCCGGCCAGGAAGTAGTCTTCGCTGGTCTTCTCGTGCCGGCTCTTCAGGAGGCCTATGCTGACCACAGCGACGATGAATCCCAAAAACACTACAATGTCGACAAGGTTAAGTTCCATGACCAATCCTTTCCTTATTTAGGTTTCTAAATTATTCCATTGCCACGGATAGACCAAATCGCTCGTTATTATAGCTGGTTTTCGTTCGACAGCAACAAAATATAGCTCGCAGGGCTTGTTACGTCTCCTTACTCAATAACCTCGTTAGCCATAATGCGTCCTTTTCTAAGAATTTGACTGGCTTCTCACAAAGGCGTCGCTTAATGCTTCTATTATGTCGGTAGCAATCAAGCTTATCTGTCCCGTTTTTTCTGCTGCGATATCGCCGGCTAAGCCGTGTATATAAACGCCAAGGACCGTTGCATCGAAGTTGCTCAGGCCCTGACCCATAAGTGCCGTTATGACTCCTGTCAAGACGTCACCTGAGCCGGCTGTTGCCATACCGGGATTACCCGTCTTATTGATATAAACCTTTTCGCCACCTGCCTTGAGCGAACCTGTCCTGAGTGTAATCGAAGGAGTCGAAAGGTCGCTTACGACCGTCCCTGCCCCTTTCAAAGCAATGGTAGTTTTCGTCTGTTGCGCTAATTGAATCGCCTGCTGCTGACGCTCAGGCGGCAGTTCTTCTCTAAATAGTCCCTGCCATAGTCTTTTCATCTCTCCCGGATGTGGCGTCAAAATTACTTCTGCTTTTAGTTTCCCAGGCCAGTCTTTTATCCCAGCAAGGTTATTCAAACCGTCAGCGTCTATAAGTAGCCGGAGATTCTCTTGTTCAAGAAGTGTCTGAAGTATTGTCTTAATCGCTCCGCTGACGCCGATACCCGGGCCGAAAGCCACAGCATCATTTTCATTCACAGCATCGAGAATTACATTGATTGCTTTTGCAGATATTCTGCCGGCATCATCTTCCGGCAGGGCGATAGTGGTAAAGGATGGCTCGATTGAGGCAACTATAGGCAGCACACTTTTAGGCGTTGCCACTCGCACAAGGCCGGCACCAGCCCGCAAGGCCGAACGGCCTGCAAGGGCCGCTGCACCGCTCATTCCGATACTGCCGGCGATGATACACACCTTGCCAAAATCGCCCTTGTGTGCATCAGTTGCCCTCGGTTTTAGTTTCGGTATGTTTTCTATTATCTGCATACAAGCTCGTTTCGTGCAGTGCCATAAGGCACGCTGTGCATAATATTACAAATAATGCAGAATATTGTCAATGCCGTAAAGCATGCTGTGCATAAAAGATTTGACAGGCAGACAGGAAGGTTTATAATCAAGAAATAAAGCGAAGAATTTGTGTTTATGAAAGAGAATGTGGAAAGTATTACGGTTAGAGTATTATCTGGAAACCATATAAACATAAGTTATGCGACGAAAACGTTAACTGAGGAAGTATTATGAATAACAATTTATCCCCTCAAGAAATTGTACTCAATGATGCGTTTAAAACGTGGTTTAATTCGAGATATCAAGAACTGATTAGTTCTGAATTGCTAGAAAAGTGGCAGTTGGTAGATACATTCGTGCAAATAGGTATTGCACTGGCGGCATCAGGATCCGCAGTTGCCGGGTGGCAACTATGGGAAAAACCAGCAATGAAGATTGTTTGGGCGGTCGTATCTGGTGCAGTTTCCGTAATCGCGCTTTGTCATAAAGGTTTTCGGGTTACTGATAAAGTAAGAATCTGGAGTGAATCAAGGAAAGCTTTTACAATGCTAAGGAATCAGTTAGAGATTTTAAGATATGAAGTAAATACATCATTTGAAAAGAATCGTGATAGTATTGATAAAAGATATTTAGAAATAATGAGCAGCTATGCTGACGAGGACGCAAAAACTCCAGCCAAGGACTTATGGCTCACAAAGTCATTTGAAGAGAAGACTTTTTTGAAAGTATATGAAAGTAAGCAACAAACTAATTATGCAGAGGAATTGAAAAGGTCGAGAGATAAATATATGGCAAGAAAAGGTGGAACAAATGTATAGAAAAAGTGTTGGTCCTAAGCCACCATTACCATTTCCTGAGCCATTCGAGTGAGAGCGCATAACGAGCAGGTGCGCCGAATGTGGCAAAACAGCGCGCCACGTCGGTGACCATTGCGTTCGCAAGAAGGAGGCGGATCATGGAGCAGTCACTCTAAGAACAAAAGTCCCGTATCGAAACTCTGCATCAGGAGATTTCGAACTTTCTACTTTCCTGTCTCTATTTTTCTGTTTATCAGCGCCGCTGTTACCGCTGCAGAAAAACCGTTATCTATATTTACCACGGTAACGCCCGCAGCGCAACTATTTAACATTGTCAGAAGGGCGGAAAGCCCCTCAAAACTCGAACCATAGCCGACGCTGGTCGGCACTGCAATTACCGGACAGCTAACCAGACCTCCCACCACAGATGCCAATGCCCCTTCCATCCCCGCTATAACGATTATGACATTTGCCTTTTGCAGTTTCTTAAGATGCCCGAACAACCTGTGAATACCAGCTACTCCGACATCGCAAATCAGCTCTGTCCGTTGCCCCATAATCTCTGCGGTAACTTTCGCCTCGGCTGCGACCGGCAAGTCGGAAGTGCCTGCGGTGACTATTGGAAGGGCGGTTTTCGAGATGGGCAGTTTTTTCTGCTCAAGGATTATTGCCCTGGCTGTTTCTTCATATCGTGCCTTGGGGAACTTTTTTGTTTTAGCCAGCGCCTTGAAAACTTCCGGCTCGGCCCGCGTGGCCAGGACATTATTACCTTTTGCAGCTAAGCTCTCGAAGATTTTGATTATTTGTTCAGTGGTTTTGCCGGGGCAGTAAATAACTTCCGGAAATCCCTGGCGGATTTGACGATGGTGGTCTATGCAGGCAAATCCTAAATCTTCGAACGGCAAATGCCGAAGCTTTTCAATTGCTTCATTGACATCAATCTTGCCGTTTTTGACCTGCCCTAACAGCTTTTTTAATTGCTCTGCTCGAATATCTCACCTCGCCTTCTTTTGCAGGGGTAAGCTTACATTTTTTCACCACGAGTTTTCACGAATACCGCCATAAAATAGCTTAATTTCTCTTGTTGAGCAATGATTTTCTACTTTCGATTTAGTGGGAATAAGAGCAAAAAGCTCTTGCTAAAAGGTGGTTTTGGTGTAAAATGAACAAAAATGTAATGAGCACGAGAGAAAAACAGGCAAATTATTCTTTGAGGTCAAGATGATGAGAGGTTTGGTTTCTATAAATGTATTAGCCGCGGCGGTTTTAACCTCTGTGTGTTTAGCTGCGCCTGAGCCTGCTATTGTGCCTGGGCCGGGTATGTGGATGATAAATACAATGTTTACACATCCACAGCAGATTGTATTGAAAACAAGTGCCGGTAAGCCAATACGGTTCTGGTATATGCTCCTGACACTTACGAATAAGACAGGCCGAGATATTGATTTTTATCCTAAGTGCGACCTGATGACAGACACATTTCAGGTTATACCGGCTTACAAAGATGTGCCTGAAGTGATTTTTGAGCAGGTAAAGAAGCGGCATCAGGACAGGTATCCGTTTCTTGAGTCATTGGAAAATACGAGCAATAAGTTACTTCAGGGCGAGGATAACGCTAAGGATATTGCTGTTATATGGCATGATTTTGATGCTAAAGCGAACAATATAAAAATATTTATAGCTGGTTTGAGCAATGAGACGGTAGTGGTGGACCACCCGGTAGCGAGAGACGAACGGACGGGTGAGCCGGTCAAGGTTTATCTGAGAAAGACTCTCGAATTAAGTTATGACCTCGCAAGCGACCCGGCGCTCCGGTCTGGGGCCGATTTGGACTACAAGGATAAACGCTGGGTTATGCGATAAGGACTCATACCAATTCTGTTTACTAATTGTCGACTGTATGGACCTGTCATTCCTGCGAAAGCAGGAATCCAGGATTTTCCAAATAATTATTGTATCTGGTCTTTCGGCAATTTTTAACTTCAATTGGTATCATATATTTTTTGCGCCCGTAGCTCAATTGGATAGAGTGCCGGACTTCGAATCCGAAGGTTGCAG
>CAZOQJ010000082.1:0-10538 GCA_964581905.1 uncultured Pirellulales bacterium | reverse complement strand
CAAGAAGGGGGGTGCTTTTGTTGGCTCTGGTTGATTTGCTTGTCCATGGTGAGCGGAGTCGAATCGTTCTTCGACCTGTACTATCGGTGGTTCGACTTTGCTCACCACTGGTTGAGTTTGCTCTGTTAGTACCGATGGCTGTGTCACGCATCTGTCGGACGTACGGTGATATTGTTTTACTATATTTACCGCCTCTTTTATATTTATCGCTTTGTAGTCCGGCTTCGGCTCACCCGGTTTAGGTTGTTCGTAATGCAGAGGGCGGCTTATCAGGATAGTTTTACAGCCGGCTCGCAGACCGGCTTCAATATCATGGTTGCTGTTTCCAATCATCCAGGATTGTTCAAGGTCGATATCCATCTCTTCGGCAGCTTCCAGTAGCATTCCGGGATTTGGTTTTCTAAAGTCACTTTCCTTGCGATATTTTGCTACAGACCCTTCGGAATGGTAAGGGCAGTAATAAATCTTATCTAAATAAGCTCCTTTTTCGGCGAGCAGTTGCTTTAAGCGATTATGTATTTCACCAAGGACCTTCTCGGTAACGATTCCACGGGCAACAGCCGATTGATTAGAGACAACGACTAACTTATATCCCATAGCGCCGAATTCGATAAGTGCTTCTGCAGCGCCATCCACCAGCTTTACCTGCTTCGGGTTATTGATATAGCCGGGGTCCTCAATCAAAGTATCGTCACGATCCAGAAATATCGCTTTATTAGGCATAATCACAATTTGTTACTTCTTTAATTCTTCGCAAAAGCTTTGTTCCACAAGCTTACAGATTATGTGGTAAGCCAATTGATGAATCTCCTGACTGCGGGCGGTTGAATTGCTATCGGCACAGAAACAAATATCTGCAATTTGCTGGAGCTTGCTATTTGCTTTGCCGGTAAAGGCCAGCACGCAGGCGCCTTTTTCTTTAGCCAATTCAGCGGCCTTAATGACATTTGCCGATGTTCCGCTGGTAGAAATGCCCCAGAAAATGTCACCTTCCCTAACCATCGCTTCAACCTGTCTGACGAACACACTCTCGTAGCTGTAATCATTGGAAATCGACGTTATAATAGATGTATTGGTCGTTAGAGCAATTGCCGGAAGTGCCTTTCGTTCTTTTTCGAATCTGCCTACAAGTTCACCAGCTATGTGTTGAGCATCCGCTGCCGAGCCTCCGTTGCCGCAAATATAAACTCTTCCGCCCTGCTTTAACGTTTTTGTTATCGCATCGGCTGCAGCGGCAATTGTCTCAACGCCGCTTACCTCAAGTTCAGTGAGAAGTTTCTTGTGCGTTTCTATCGCTTCTGTAATCTGTTTCTTGATGTCCTCATCCATCAGGATTTTCTTTCCAGTGCCTTCATTTTTTCTATCGTTGCGGTTGAGCTTTTGCCCTCAACCAGTGGTGCAAGAACAACCTTGCCGCCGTAAGATTCGACAAACTCTTGACCGACGACACCTTTATCTGCCCAGTCCCGTCCTTTTACTAATACATCCGGCTTTACCTTTTTTATTATGTTCAGCGGTGTCGGCTCATCGAAAATGGCGATGTAGTCGACCGTATCCAGCGCAGCAAGAACAGCGCTCCTGTCGTGCTGACTATTTATTGGGCGGTCGGGTCCTTTGATTGTTTTTACCGAGCTGTCACTGTTCAGACCGACTACTATTATGTCTCCCTGCGATTTGCAGAATTTCAGAAACTCGATATGTCCTCTATGGATGACATCAAAACAGCCGTTGGTAAAGACCACTATCTTTTTTTGCTTGTGGTGCCAGTCAAGCTCATCAGCTAAACTGTCAATTTCACGTATCTTGCCGATTATATCCTGATTTTGGCCGGTGATTTCGTTGACAATCTCTTCAATTGTTACCGTTGCGGTGCCGAATTTTTCCACTTCAATCCCGCCGGCGATATTGGATAGTTGCACAGCCGTTTTATAATCACAGCCCGAGGCTAAAGTTGCCGCAAGCGTTGCCAGAACCACGTCGCCGGCTCCGCTAACGTCGTAAACGCTGCGCGGCCGGGTCGGTATTAGCTCACTTACCTCGCTTGTTTTAAGGTATGCACCTTCCTTATCGAGAGTAATCACTATGGCATTGAGCTTTAATTTATTGGCAAGTTTCTTAGCTGCTTTGGCTGCATCGTTTTCTGTTTTTATCTCAAAACCGACAGTTGCAGAGGCCTCTTTACGGTTTGGCGTAATAACCGTGGCGCTGATATATTTTGAATAGTCACTGGTAAGTGAAGGGTCAACGAGAACCTTTTTGTTTGCTTGCGTTGCTAATTGTATCATCTGCTTACAAAGCGATGAGCTCAGTAAGCCCTTGTTATAATCCTGCAGACAGACGACATTGACTTGTTTTAGTTTTTCTTTGTAAGTGTGTAAAATCTTTTCATATTGTTCATCAGAAAGTGGCTCTGTGGATTCCTGGTCCATTCTTATTAATTGTTGTCGATGACGATGTTGTGCCAGACCGATAAGTCTTTGTTTGTTGATAGTAGGCCTGTCTGCCACGGCGAGTAATCCGGTGATATCAGCCCCGATTTCTGTCAGCTTATCCATAAGGATTTCACCGTTTAGGTCGTCTCCGATAACACCCAGGCAAATAGGTACTGCACCCAGGGCAGATAAGTCCGCAGCTACGGACCCCGCCCCACCGCAAGTATACTCAGTTCTACAGACTTTCAGCACAGGCACAGGTGCTTCCGGGCTTATTCTCAATGCATCACCGTAGATATAGACATCGAGCATAAAGTCGCCTGCGACCAGCACTTTCGGCGAGCCAAGGTTCTTTGCAGTTTTTAGCAGTTTTTCGTACATTTTGGGTTATTTACCTTCTCAGGGGGTGAATTCTACCCGTAAAGCAATCTTTAATCAAGCTTGTTATTCTGTCTTCCCCGCTGATTATTTTTAACTCAACTGCCAGGTATGCAAATGGTATTGGCGGTTGGAAGTCGGAAATCGAAACTTGTCCGCCGTCCGTCTGGCGGAATCGAAAATTGCCAATGATTTTGCTCCAGTCTTTCTGCGTTGTCAGTATTAAATCTGCCTTAAGGTTCATGGCTTTTTTGCGGATATCGGCGGTATCTTTGTTAGCGTAGTGATAGTGGTCATCATAGATTTTTACACCGGCTGGATTGGCTCCGAAGTCCTTTATTGTATTCAAAAAAGCATCCGGATTACCTATGCCGCAAAAAGCGAATATTTTTTTGCCCTTTAGTTCTTTAATGCTGATTTCTTTATTATCTGTGGTCTTTGCACAAACGGGCGAATGTATTGCTTTTACTATTATCATATTATTATTTATCGATAGCAGTTTTTTTTCGAGCTTGATTAGCTCTTCTCCAGTCACCTGGTCGCTTCTTGTAATCACGATAACATCAGCTCGTTTCAAAGAATCGACCGGCTCTCTTAATAGCCCTGCCGGTAGCAGCTTGCCGTAACCGAAAGGCCGAGTCGCATCGATTGTTATAATGTCGAAGTCTCTTGCTAATCTGCGATGTTGAAATCCATCGTCCATAATCAGGACTTTTGCGTCGAATTTATTCACCGCCTCATTCGCACCTGCAACGCGGTCCGGATTGACAATCACTATGGCTTGCGGGCAACTTTCAACGAGCATTGCCGGCTCATCTATTTTCGTCTCTCGTCTCTCGTCTCTCGTCTCTTGTCCTTTTGTATGTGTTTTGTAACCTCTGGTTAATATGGCACAGTGAATTTTCCTTTGCTGTAAAAATTTGCATAGCCAGATTACGAATGGAGTTTTACCCGTCCCGCCCGTTGTTATGTTACCGACGCTTATTACTATCGCATTTGCATGATATATTTTCAACCATCCTCTGGAATATAAGAAATTCCGTAAAATGACGACAGCTTTATAACCTTGCGAAATTACCCTTAGAGGAAATCTAAGCATCTGCGATTTAAAACCGGTGCTTCGACCTGAAACTAATTGTCCAAAATCGTATTGATTCAATATACAGGACTTCCTTCAAACTGTTCCAATAATGGGCTATTATATAATAGAGCATACTGTTTTTTAGGCAATAAAAAATGTAAACACTGGATAACTACCACAGGTGATTAGCTGCTATGTTATAGGGCCTTTGTAATATTTTATGGTATTATCTGTAGTTTCGCAAATTGATTGTCTGGATTAGTAACTGGTTGACTTGACCAGTTTAACCTCAAATGGGGGCATTGAGAGCTTTGATTAACTGTCACAGGTAAAGCTGATATCTCAAATAGTAATCGAGCTGGGGACATTTATCAAAACTTAAATCCTGAGAGGGTCGATATATACTGCTGGCGTGAATTAAGCTGTTTTCACAGGGGGGTATATATTTACGATACAAAATATGACTATAAAAAATAAGCTCATTTCAATCATAATGGTTGTGTGTATCGTGACACTTTTTTTAGCGAGTGCTGCGTTTATTGTTTGGCAGTGGTATAGTATTCGCAGAACAATGGTACATAATCTGTCGACGCAGGCAATGATAACAGCGGACAACTCTAAAGCCGCCTTGTCATTTGAAGATTTGGAGGATGCCGATGGTGTACTACAGGCGCTCAAAGCGGAACCTTCTATTGTTTTTGGGGGAATTTATACAAAAAAAGATGAAATTTTTGCGAGTTATTATCGAGATGATTCCCAACCTTCTCAGGTCGAACCGGACGAGCTTCAGGAAAGCGGCTACAGTTTTAATAAGGGCTACCTGACTGTTTTCGAACCTATCGTAGTCGGAGTGGAAATAACCGGCAAAGTTTGTGTGCGGTCGGATTTAGTACCTTTATATACGATGCTCAGGCATAATGTCAGTATAATGTTTATTGTTCTGCTGCTTGCTTCTTCGGTAGCTTATTGTATGTCATCAGGTCTTCAAAGAATTATTTCCAAGCCCGTTCTTGACCTGGCCAACGTTGCAAGGACCGTCTCAGAGAAAAAAGAGTACTCCGTTCGAGCGGAAAAGCATAGTAGTGACGAGGTCGGCTTTCTTATTGACGCCTTTAATGAAATGCTGAACCAAATCCATAAACGCGACCTGGATTTAGTAAATGCCAACGAACATCTGGAAAAAAAGGTCGAGGAACGTACCTCTGAGCTGAAGGAGGAAGTTGTTGTACGCAGAAAAGCTGAAGAGGCATTAGCGGCAGCAGTAAAGAAGTTGATAATGTCAAACAAAGAGCTTCGGGAGTTCACCCGTGTAACTGCCCATGATTTAAAAACGCCCGTTCGAGGAATTGGTGTTCTTTCCGGCTGGATAGCAGAAGATTATTCTGATAAGTTTGATGAAGAAGGTCGGGAAAAAGCCAGGTTACTTGCTGTCAGGGCTAAGCGGATGAATAATTTGCTTGATTCGATTATTCAATATTCACAACTTACGCTTAGCGGCTGCAAGGATGAGAAATTGGATTTAAATGTTCTGCTCCAGGATGTGATTAAAGCAATGAATCCACCTGATGATATTGAGATAATTGTTGAAAATAAGCTGCCGACTATATGGGCTGTTCGAAGGCATATCGGTCAAGTATTTGAGAACCTTTTAGACAATGCTATAAAGTATATGGACAAGCCCGAAGGAAAAATCAGCATCGGTTGTGCTGAAGAAGGTGACTATTGGCAATTCAGCGTTGCTGATAATGGACCTGGAATTGAGGAAAAATATTTTGAAAAGATTTTTAAAATATTCCAGATACTTTCAATTCGTGACGAGACCGAGAGTATTGGTATTGGCCTTCCGATAGTTAAAAAGATTGTTGAAATATACGATGGCCTGATATGGGTGAAATCAACGCCCGGTTTGGGAAGCACCTTCTTTTTCACGCTTCCGAAAGAGCAAAGAAAGGAACAAGATTATGTCGCAGCAGGATTACAAGACGACATTATTACTTGAAGAGGTTGATACTGTCGATAGGAGCAAAGAAAGTGGCAAGGATATGCCAAAGCAGGGTATCAAGCCGGTATTATTAGTTGAAGATGATACCATAGATGCAATGGCTGTTAAAAAAGCATTTAAGTATCTTCATATTAAGAACAATTTGTTTATTGTGGCAAATGGTGAAGAGGCGCTTGATTACCTGCGTGACAAGGATAATCCCAGACCACAGATTGTTCTTCTTGATTTGAATATGCCAAAGATGGGTGGTATCGAATTTATGAAGATTGCAAAAGCAGATGACCAGCTAAAAAAGGTTCCTGTGGTAATACTGACCACATCTAAGGCCGAACAGGATAGAGTCATAACTTTCAATCTGGGTGCTGCCGGCTACATCATGAAGCCGATGGACCACAACGACTTTATTGGGATGATGGAAAAAATTCACCAATATTGGGAGATGACCTTATTTCCTGATGATTATTGAGAATAATTGTTGAGATGGCCTGATATGGGGGGCATTAACGCCTGGCTGGGGAAGCAACTTCATTATCGCGCCTTCGAAAGAGCAAAGAAAGGAACAATAATATGTCACAGCAGGATTTCAACCCGACATTGTTAGTTGAAGTTGATACTGTCGATAGGAGCGAAGAAAAGAGCAGGAGTATATCACAGCAGGATTTCAAGCCGGTATTATTGGTTGAAGATGATACCGTAGACGCAATGGCTGTTAAAAAAGCGTTTGAGCATCTTCGTATTAAAAACAATTTGGTTATTGTAACAAATGGTGAAGAGGCACTTGAACACCTGCGTAATAAGGATAACCCTAGACCACAGGTTATTCTTCTTGATTTGAATATGCCGAAGATGGGTGGCATTGAATTCATGAAGGTTGCAAAAGCTGAAGATGAGTTGAGAAGGATTCCTGTGGTAATACTGACTACATCGAAGGCCGAACAGGATAGAGTTGAAACTTTCAACCTGGGTGCTGCCGGCTACATCATGAAGCCGATGAACCACAACGACTTTATAGATATGATGGACAAAATTCACCAGTATTGGGAAATGACTTTATTTCCCGAGAGTTATTAAACATGAAGTGAAGCTGTTGCGAATGGGCGTTAACTTTTTATCTTCCCTATAATAGCATCAGCCATTTCGCTTGTGCCGACGGCGGTCGGGTCGTCGCGGTTTTCTTTCAAATCGTATGTTACACTCTTACCCTCAGCAATTACTGCTGCTGTTGCCTTTTCTAATTTATCTGCCTCGACCGTTTTGCCTATGTGTCTTAACATCATCACGCCGCTTAGTATCAAGGCGGTGGGATTGACCTTATTTTGGCCTTTGTATTTTGGTGCACTGCCGTGGGTTGCCTCGAAGATGGCTGCTTTGTCACCGATATTTGCGCCCGGTGCTAAGCCCAGTCCGCCGACCAGACCCGCACATAAATCACTTATGATATCCCCATAAAGATTTGGCAGTACGATTACATCGTAAAGTTCCGGTTTTTGAATCAGCTGCATACACATATTGTCAACGATGCGGTCCTCGAATTCGATATCGCTATATTGCTTTGCAACCTCCCGGCTTACCTCAAGCCATAGCCCATCTGAGAATTTCATAATATTGGCTTTATGAACGCTCGTTACTTTTTTGCGCCCCATTTTACGGGCATAGTCAAACGCAAAACCGACTATGCGTTGCGTTGCCTTGACGGAAATCGGCTTTATACTTATACCTGAATCTTTGCGTATCTTTCGTTCACTGTGTTTATTTATCCAGTTGATAATCTCAACCGTGTCATCTTTTCCTTTTTGATATTCGATTCCGGCATAAAGGTCTTCGGTATTTTCACGCACAATCACAAGGTCGATATCTTTATATCTGCTTCGCACGCCCTTATAGCTTTTGCAGGGCCGAAGACACACATATAAGTCAAGCGTCTGGCGAAGATGCACATTTATGCTTCTGTAGCCCTTCCCGACCGGCGTAGTAACAGGTGCTTTTAGTGCTACGCCGTTTTTCTTAATTGATTCGATAGTGGCTTCCGGCAGTGGTGTTCCCAGCCGTTCCATTACCTCTGTGCCTGCTTCTACTACTTCCCATTTTATACTGGCTCCGGTGGCATCGACACATCTGCGTGTCGCTTCTGCGATTTCAGGCCCAATACCATCGCCCCTAATCAAGGTCACATCAGTCATTTTTCTATTAGCACTCCTAATACACTTAAAAGTAGCGATGAAATATTACATCGCAGGCATCATATCCATTTACCCGGTTTTATGCAACAAAAAAGGCCTGAACAAAACGAACTCTTGTGAGCAGAGTAAATATATGTTGTAATAGCTACCCTTATTCTGGATATAAGATTTTTAACTTTGTTGGATAGGATTTAAAATATGGCAAGAGTAAAAAACCTCATAATAGTAACACTGTTTGTTTTATTAGTAGCCATATCCGGCTGTGCAACTTCACCGAGCAATGTTATTCTTTGCATTGGTGATGGTATGGGCTTCGAGCATGTCCGGGCTGCTGCAATATATGCAAATGGCGAAGAAGGCACACTTTGCTTTGAAAGCTTTCCATACAGGACGACCATGACCACCCATTCCGCTAATGCTGCTATAACCGATTCAGCGGCTTCAGGGACAGCAATAGCCACGGGACAAAAGGTCAATAACAAAGTCCTGAATATGCGAATCCCCGGCGATGGCTCGGAGCTGCAAACATTGCTGGAATATTTCCAGCAGAAAGGCAAAGCCGTCGGCCTGGTTACCACGACGCCCATCACGCACGCCACCCCTGCTGCATTCGCTGCACATGAGCCGAGCCGGTATAATTATGCTCACATCGCCGAAGATTATCTTGCGCAGACAAGACCCAACGTATTGTTCGGAGCCGGTGCACATGGAATGACAGCACAGGCCGCAGAAGAAGCCGGATATATCGTTGTAAATAACTTAATTGAGTTACGGCAGCTAAATACCGAGCAGGTATCAATGGTCTCAGGCCAGTTCGGAGAAGATATACCATACGAAACAAAATGGGATGCAAATTTTCCGCACCTTTCGCAGATGACCGAAACCGCCCTTGCGATTCTTGATAACGACCCGGATGGCTTTTTTCTTATGCTCGAAGGCGGAAAAATTGACTGGGCAGGACACGAAAATAATCTTGCCAATGTGGTGGGCGAGACGGTGGAGTTTGAAAAAGCGGTACAAATAATACTTAACTGGGCAGAGCAGCGGGATGATACCCTGATTATTGTTACCGCAGACCATGAAACAGGAGGCCTAAAAGTGTTAAAAAATAACGGCAAAGGAATCCTGCCGAAGGTTAGCTGGTCTTCGAAAGACCATACCGCGACAAAAGTTCCCGTATATTCATGGGGGAAAAGGGCCGGTCTTTTTACAGGGCCGATGGATAATACCGACATACACGGAAAAATAATCAAAGCAACAAAAAGTGTTCCATGTCTGTTAGGCCAAAATTGAATTAACCGCGACAACAATCTCACTACAGGTGGTTCGACCCTACTCACCACAGGTTGGGTTTGATTGGGTTTGTATTGGCTTTGTTTTGGGTTTGATTGGGTTTGTATTGGCTTTGTTTTGGGTTTGTTTTTATTTTCATAGTTCATAGTTATTTGTTCATAGTTCATTGTTAAACAATAACTTACGTTCATTTTTCCGTTTTGAAAATTGGCTTTGGGATTTTTGGGCCAAAAATCGATGTTCATTTCCATAACACTTGCTTTTACAAAAACTTACAATCATCCGATTTTTGGGGAAATTGGGTTTGTTTTGCATACTTTGGTCAATTTGATTGACCAAAGAGTCAATGCGTAAATGAGTAAACGGGTAAATGAGTGGGCGGTTAAATGGTTCATTAACCATTGGCTAATCCTTAATGTGAAGGAAATTTTGGTTAAAGGGCATTTCATGGCCGGGGTTTAGTCTTTTGACGAGATTGAGCCGTTGAAGCTCGAGTATTGTTTTGTAAAGACTGTGCTCGATTCGGCGTTCATACATCAACAGCCGTTCGAGCACCCTTGCGTTCGAGAAGTCCTTTATGGCCATCCGGCCAAGAGCCAAATCAGCCCTCCCTTGGGGATGCCTACCGGCAGATTCGGAGGTGTCCTGCTGCGGCTGGGGGGTGGGAGATTGGACATTAGAACATTTGAGCAGTAGGGATTTTGCGAGTTTTTCCAAGGGGTTTGAGGGTTTAGGTGCATTGAGAGCGTCGATTGTTTGGTTCTGGATGCTATAGATTCGTTTCAGCCGCCAAGACAACCCGACAACGCGCTCGGCTAACATAGATTCCATAGGGCTGGCTGGGTCCAGCTCGGCGAGGAGCTGAGCGCGGTACTGCTCAAAGTCGGCCTGGCTTTCTGAACAGATTACGTCGTTGGCGGCCGTAAGGCCATGCCTGAGCGTATTTTGCGAGACGACGGCCTTTCCCCCAGATGTGCGAGGACCGGTGGATTTTTGGGCGTTAAGACGATTTGCGAGAATTTGTGCTTCACTTGACATAGTTTAGTCTCCAGTCACTAGTGGATAGTGGATAGTGAATAGTGAATAGTGAATAGTGAATAGTATTTAGTGAACATTGTTAGTCCTTAGTATATAAGACTATACGATTGTATTGGACTTGGACGTGCTTGTCC
>CAZOQJ010000081.1:5829-10564 GCA_964581905.1 uncultured Pirellulales bacterium | reverse complement strand
GCCTTCGTGCTTTCGCACTTGTTATGGAAAGCACACAAACACAGATCAAATATATGATATAAAAAGAGGTATTAAATAATCAAGCAAAATTTGCAAAAATTTTGAATATTTAAGGAGAGGAGATTATGGTCTCTTATACACTTGGTTTGGATATTGGTTCTAATAGCATTGGCTGGGCACTTCTGGATACAGGCAAAAAAACATCGATAATAGATATGGGGGTCAGGGTTTTTCCGGAGGGGGTGGATAGAGATACAAAAGGTTTAGAAAAGTCAAAAAATGCAACGCGAAGAGAAGCCAGAGGTGCAAGAAGAGGTCATCAAAGAAGGAATTCTAGAAGGAATCAACTTGTAAAAACACTTCTATCGGCAGGGATTTTACCAAAAGACAAGGAAGAACTGGAGCAACTATTACAAAAGGAGCCATATAAATTAAGGGCAAAAGGTCTTGACCACAGACTTGAGCTTTGTGAATTTGGGCGCGCGTTGTTTCATATAAATCAACGGAGGGGTTTTAAGAGCAATCGTAAAACGGGTGAAGTCAATGAAAAAAGCACGATTGCTAAAGGTGATAAGGAACATAGAGGAGCAAATGAACTTCAAAAAGCAATTGACGAAAATAATCTCAGGACAATAGGAGAATATTTCGCTTCGATAAATCCAGAAGAGCAAAGAATTCGCGGCCAATATACTTTCCGCTCTATGTACGAGAAAGAATTTGACTTACTCTGGGAAAAGCAATCTAAATACTATCCGGATATACTTACAGAGGAACTAAAAAAGAAAATAAAAGATGAGATTATATTTTATCAAAGGCCTTTAAGGCCTACTGAGGAACTAATAGGCGAATGTGATTTAGAGCCAGACGAGAAAAGATGTCCAAGAGGTGATTGGTATGCAAGGCGGTTTCGGATTCTACAGGATATTAATAATCTCATCATTCAAAATCCAGATGGTTCTGAACTAAAACTTACAGATGAGCAAAGGGGAAAATTGCTTTCGGATCTCAGCGTGAAAAAAGAATTGAAATTTAATAAGGTCCGCAAATTATTGAGGCTTACGGAGAATCAAAAATTTAATCTTGAGCAGGAGGGAAAGGTAAAGGCGCTTAAGGGTGATGAGTTTGCTTGGGCAATGAGAAGCAAAAACCTGTTTGGTGCTAAAAGATGGGATTCGATGGAAGAGGATGAGAGAATAGAACTAAATAGCGCCTGTCTTGAGCTTGAGGACGATGAGCTTATTGAAAAGATGATTAATGATTACGGTTTTTCGGAGGAACAAGCAGAAAAAGCTTTGAAGATAACTTTTCCCCGTGGATATATGCGATTTTCGCGTAAGGCCATTCAAAAATTACTTCCTTTAATGAAGCAGAGAAAACTAACACACGAAGCGGTGGATGCTATTTATCCAGACAGAGGTAAAAAAGAAGATAAAGAGGAAAAATCAAAACTTGGACTGCCTGAGGATTTGCGAAACCCGGTTGTAAACAAGGCCCTATTTGAGGTTCGAAAGGTTGCAAATGCAATAGTCCGTGAATACGGAAAACCAAGGAAAATAAAGATAGAAATGGCCAGAGATGTCCAAGGAACAAAAAGACAACGTGAAGAGATACAAAAGAAAATATGGAACAATGAAAGAGCAAACACCGAGGCGAGAGAGTGGATAATAGAGAATACATCGATTAAAGACCCACGCAGAGACGATATTTTGAAATATAAATTGTGGATAGAGTGCAACAAGACGTGTCCATACACAGGAAAGACAATAAATGAGGTGGATTTATTTGAAGAGCCGGTTTTTCAGGTTGAGCATATTCTTCCTTACGATAGAAGTCTTGATGACAGTTTTATGAATAAGACTCTTTGTTATGTTGAGGAAAACAAGATAAAAGGTAATCAAACGCCATTTGAGGCGTATAGCCATGATACAAAGAGGTATGAAGAGATTCTGCAGAGAGTGAATAGTTCAAAGATGCCATACGGCAAAAGAAGGCGATTCTGGCAATCGGAGCTTGAGCTTGATGAGCATATCAGCAGAGAACTTAACGACACCAGATACATAACAAAGGAGGTTATCAGGTATCTAAAACAGCTTGGTGTGAGCGTGCAGGGAACAAGAGGAAAGGTAACCGGAGAGCTAAGATATCAGTGGGGATTGGATGGAATTTTCACTGAGCTCGGAGTTGAACGAAAAAACGACCACAGACGTCACACCGTCGATGCCGTAGTTGTAGCAGTTACGAAAAATGAGCATTTACGAAGCTTGGCAAAAAGTAAATATTCGGTTATAGGGGAACGATTTGACCCGCCCTGGTCTGTTTTCAGAGAAGAAGTAAGAGAAAAAATAAAGCACATCAATGTTTCGCACAGAGTACAGCGAAAAGTATCAGGGAAGTTGCACGAGGAAACAAACTACGGGGCAACGGACAAAGAAGGTCTGTACGTCTTCCGAAAAGAGTTGAAGGAGTTGACACTGCCGATGGTGGACAAAATCGTTGACCCTGTTGTTCGTGAGATTGTCAAGGGGCGGCTGACAAAAAAGGGTATCGATCTTACGGGAAGCGGAAAGCCACCGAAAGAAGTTTGGAGTGAGCCGTTGTATATGAAGTGTAAAAGAGTGGATAAAAAAGTGCCGATAAAGAAGACGCGGGTGTACAATGTGGCCGAGAGTGTAATCGCAATGAAAGACCGTTCAGGCCAAATATACAGGTACGTTGAGCCGGGGAGTAACCACCACGTTGAGATATGGGAGTGTATCGATGGGCCAAACAAAGACAAGCGGGATGCAGAGGTTGTAACGATGTTCGCGGCAGTACGGCGATGCTGCGCAGCAGAGCCAGTTGTTAAAACAGACCATGGCGCAAACACGAATTTTATCTGTTCGCTGTCCATTAACGATATGGTAATGATGCCAAACAAAAAGGGTGAGATGGACTTATACCGCGTACAGAAAATGAGTACTGCAAAACAGATATATTTCAGACTCCATACAGCAGCAACTATTGATGATGAATCAACCTTGATTCGCAAACAGGCGAATTTATTCGATGGGTATAAAGTCACTGTGGACCCAATAGGGAGGATTTGGCGGTCGAATGATTAAGCGTATTGTCGAGATATCGTCGGCAAGGACGCATTTATCTATAAAATACAGCCAGTTAATTATCAAGGAGGAAGGCAAACAGGTTGGGAGCATCCCCTGTGAAGATATTGGTGTGCTTTTAGTTGACCATCGTGGGACCAGTTATACTCATAGCGTCTTCACAGAGTTGCTGCGATGCGGAGCAGCCGTGGTTCTGTGCGGAGAAAACCATCATCCATCGGGGATGCTTCTTCCTATCGAAAGTAACACGCTTCAATCAGAACGGTTTCGTAATCAGATAGAGGCAAAAGGACCGGTCAAAAAAAGATTGTGGAAACAGATTGTCAAGGCAAAAATCAAACATCAGGCAAAACTTGTCGGCAAAGATAGTGACGTTTACCCCATACTTATGCTATTGCGGGACAAGGTTCGGTCAGGTGACCCGGAAAACATCGAGGCGCAGGCAAGCAAGAAGTTCTGGCCTTGTTTCATACAAGATATTCAGTTTCGCAGAGACATAAATGGGTTGCCTCCAAATAATCTTCTCAATTATGGTTATATGGTAATGCGTGCGGCGGTGGCAAGGGCACTATGCTCAGCGGGACTTTTGCCGTCGCTTGGGATTCATCATCGAAATCGGTATAACGCATTTTGTTTGGCCGATGATTTGTTAGAGCCATTTCGTGGATTTGTAGAGGCAAAGGTCAGAGATATTTGCGAGCGAGAAGGTGTTCCCGATGAACTTACTCAGCCAATTAAAGCTCAGATTTTGGAAGTGCTGTATGAACCAGTAACAGTAGCGGGTTTTACCGGGCCTTTAATGGTGGCTCTTCATCGGACAATGGCATCGCTTCAGAGATGTTTTGCGGGTGAGCAGAAATTTATCGATTCGCCAAAATTATGATAATAAGCGGGTACAGAGCTGTGTGGATTTTCGCGATGTTTGATTTGCCAACGGATACAAAAAAGGCACGAAAAGATTATACGTATTTTCGAAAAAATTTATTGAAAGATGGCTTTAGTATGCTACAATATTCGGTGTATGTAAGGCATTGTGCGAGCGAGGAAAATGCTGATGTTCACTATAACAGGGTTAAAAATTTTCTGCCTCCCGATGGGGAAGTTCGCCTCATTACTGTTACAGATAAACAATTCGGCTATATGCAGACTTTTTGGGGAAAAATGCGAAAACCTACACCTCCAGCCCCTCAACAACTCGAATTATTTTAGAAAAAAAAGCCCGCAAATCCTTAGAAAACAAGGACTTGCGGGCTTGCTATTATAACTGATCCGTGTCCGAGTGCAAGCCACAACCCTACTCGTTTAGATATAAAAACCTCACCATTATAACTGATCCGTGTCCGAGTGCAAGCCACAACCGAAAAAGAGCAAGGCACAATAAAGGCCCGATTATAACTGATCCGTGTCCGAGTGCAAGCCACAACATATATCTGTTTTCTTGTCTTATAAATTTATTATAACTGATCCGTGTCCGAGTGCAAGCCACAACTCATCAATGGTTGATAATACAGGCGGAAGGATTATAACTGATCCGTGTCCGAGTGCAAGCCACAACCCAGCCTTTTATCGAAACAACAGTTGCTGTATTATAACTGATCCGTGTCCGAGTGCAAGCCACAACATATAACCGATTG
>CAZOQJ010000081.1:0-5729 GCA_964581905.1 uncultured Pirellulales bacterium | reverse complement strand
TGATATATTTAGCTGTAATTATAACTGATCCGTGTCCGAGTGCAAGCCACAACAATGTTTGTCGTACTGTAAATACAGCCATTATTATAACTGATCCGTGTCCGAGTGCAAGCCACAACACCTTTCGGTGTATAACCAAATACCGCCCAATTATAACTGATCCGTGTCCGAGTGCAAGCCACAACATCGCAGTAGCCGGCCAGATAAACATAGCATTATAACTGATCCGTGTCCGAGTGCAAGCCACAACATGTACCCGATTGTGATATATTTAGCTGTAATTATAACTGATCCGTGTCCGAGTGCAAGCCACAACAAGGGTGATTTTATGGAGATATTAGAAATTATTATAACTGATCCGTGTCCGAGTGCAAGCCACAACTAAAGTTGAATTGTCAGTGAAAGTACCACCATTATAACTGATCCGTGTCCGAGTGCAAGCCACAACCATTACATAGGGATATAGTGAATTAACATCATTATAACTGATCCGTGTCCGAGTGCAAGCCACAACAGTTTCCGTGGTGACATTCCATGCCGGCAGATTATAACTGATCCGTGTCCGAGTGCAAGCCACAACTGATTATGCTTGTGATATGTCAAAGCATACATTATAACTGATCCGTGTCCGAGTGCAAGCCACAACTGTGCCATGTTTAAGGTGTGGAAAGCCCTATTATAACTGATCCGTGTCCGAGTGCAAGCCACAATAAATCAAACCCCCCAGCCCCGCAATAACCCTTTGACAAGCTCAAAATCAAATTTTTTAATAAAAAAAATTTGATTTTGATTGAAAAAAAGGCAGAGTTCGGTATAATATCAACCTGTGCTCAGGCAGCACACGTTCGCGGAGACTCCCGCCAAACAAACGGCGGGCAAGCCGCAAGTCACATGAACTACGAACTATGAATTTATCCATTAGGGGCAAAAAACTATGAACTATGAACAACGAACTAACAAAACCAAACCCAAACAAACCCAATCGAGCGGCAGAGCTAAACGGCAAAAGTAATTGCTGAAATTGATATTTTTGCTTACAATACGCATCCAATGCCGGAAAATTTGGAAAATATCCTGATAATAAAGCCCAGCTCGCTCGGAGATATAGTCCTGGCCCTGCCAGCCCTTTCGGCTCTACGCAGGAGCTTCCCCGAGTCAAAAATAAGCTGGCTCATCCGCTCCGAATTTATACCGCTTCTGAAAAATCACCCACACCTGACGGAGATAATTCCTTTCGACCGTAAATTTTTAGGCAAGGCCTGGTTTAGTCCGCGTGCATTTACCGGCCTTGTGTCGCTTATTTCGCAGCTTCGCCGCAGCAAATTTGACGCTGTATTTGACTTCCAGGGACTTTTCAGGACCGCTTCTTTGAGTTATCTATCCGGCTGTACAAAGCGCTTCGGAATGGCAAACGCCCGAGAGCTCGGCCATATCTTTTATACGCATAAAGTTACCCAGAACAAAGATTGTGCTCACTTAGTCGATTACTACCTGAAGATAATCCAGGCCGCCGGCGTTTCCGACCTCAGTGTGGAATTCATATTGCCACAGGACCGAGCCGCCATTGATTCGGTCGGCAGGTTACTGACAGAACATGGGATTGTGCCGGGCAGCTACGCGGTTTTTGTTACCAGCTCCGCACATCCGGACAAGTGCTGGCCAATCGAAAACTTTGCGGCTCTGGCGAAGAAAATCTCATCCGTTTTTCACCTGCCTATAGTCGCCACCGGAATCGCATCTGAAACAGAAACAATTGAAAATCTAAAAAGCATTGCGAGTGTCCCGATAGTAAACCTTGCCGGACGAACATCCCTTGGCGAACTTGCAGAGATAATGAAATCCGCCAGAGTTGTGGTGAGCAATGATACCGGCCCCGGCCATATCGCCGCAGCTTTGGGTAAGCCAATGGTTATGATATTCGGCTATTCAAACCCTGCGAGGGTCGCTCCTTATGGAAGAAACAATTGCATCGTGGCTGTTGAACCCTTATCCCGAGGCCTGGAGCTAAAAAGCTCTGAACCAAAACATGATATTAAAAACATCGCAGTAGACGATGTTTTTCAAAAAATCTGCGTGCAACTAAAATCATAACGCAATACACATCACAACCCGCGTACAACGTTAATACATCGTTCACATAAGTCAGGATGTTCGCTGTCGGCTCCGACACTCGGCCTATAATTCCAGCACCGCTGACATTTCTGATAGCTGCTTTTCTGTGCGGCAACAAAAATCTCGCCAACGGCTTTTTGAAGCTTTACCTCACTAACAATACAAAGTGCCGCAAACTGCTCAAGCCCAAAGTCATTTAGAATCCCAGCCAGCTCATCATCACCGCAGTTGACAGTAACGTCTGCCTCCAAGTTGCTTGCAATCTTTTTATCTTTTCTCAGGCCTTCCAGGACCCGCAGAACCTCATCGCGAAGCTCCATTATCTTCTGCCACTTCGCCTCTGCACTTACGAAGTTAATCGATTCATCAACTTTCGGCATATCAGCTATATGCACACTTTCAGCCGCCTGTGATTTAAACTTCATTGCAGCCCACGCCTCTTCTGCAGTGTGCACTAAGACAGGTGCCAACATTCGAACGAGGCAATCTAAAATTCTGTACATCGCCGCCTGAGCGCTTCGTCGGGAGCGGCTGTCTTTCGCATCGCAGTACATCCTGTCCTTGAGAACGTCCATATAGATGCTGCTCATCTCGACTGTGCAGAAGTTATAAATCAGCGAAAAGACCTTGTGAAAGACAAAGCTCTCGTAGGCCTCGGTAACATTGGCGATGAGCTTTTGCAGTTGCTGCATCGCCCACTTATCGAGCTCGAACATATCATCGTAGGCTATCGCTTCTTTATTCGGGTCAAAATCGTCAATGTTGCCAAGCAAGTATCTCAGTGTATTCCTGATTTTCCTGTAGGCATCCTGCGTGCGTCCTATTAATTCATCATTGCAGCGAATGTCCTCCTGATAGTTCACGCTCGCTACCCACAGCCGTAGAATATCCGCACCATATTTTGCCACCTCATCCTGGGCAATGACGTAGTTGCCCAGCGACTTAGACTGCTTTTTGCCTTGCTCGTCAACGGTAAAACCGTGCGTTAAAACTCTCTTAAACGGCTCTTTGCCGATTGCGCCGAGGGCCGGCAAAAGCGATAGCTGAAACCAGCCGCGATGCTGGTCCGACCCTTCCAGGTACAAATCCACCGGCGCAGGCCAGCCCGCATCTTTTACACACACACTATACCAACTACAGCCGGATTCGAACCAGACATCGAAGATGTTTTCCTCTTTCTGCAAGTCATCGAAGGAAAGGCCATCCGGCAGGTCAAAATCATCTCCGAGAATCTGCTGAGGCGAATCCGTAAACCAGCTATCCGAGCCCTTCTTGGCAATATGCTTGGCCACAGCCAATACAGATTCTTTGGTCAACAATCTTTTCCCACCACTGCTGACAAACACGGGCAAAGGCAGTCCCCAGCTTCTCTGCCTGCTGATGCACCAATCAGGGCGGGATTCCAACATTCCTTCGATGCGCTTTTCGCCCCAGGCAGGTATCCATTTCACATCTTTGATACGCTCCAGAGCCAGAGCACGCAAATTCTTATCTAAGCCGGGCAGCTCTTTGTCAACGCTGATGAACCACTGCTCGGTTGCCCTGAATATGACCGGCCCTTTGCTCCGCCAGCAATGCGGATAGCTGTGCACAATCTCGCTCTGCGCAAAAAGAAGACCCTTCTGCTGCAAATCATTATTTACGATAGTATCGACCTCAAGGACATTTTTTCCACGCAGCCAGTTCGGCACCGTATCGTCGTATCGGCCGTCATCAAGCACGGGCGAATAAATAGCAAGGTCATACTTCTGCCCCGACAAGTAGTCCTCAAGGCCGTGTCCCGGCGCAATATGAACAAGACCTGTTCCATCCTCGGTCGTAACATATTCGGCAAGGATTACCATAAAGGCATCTTTGTCCGTCGGATTTTTCTCAACAAACGGATGCAGGTACCGCAATCCTTCAAGCTCACTGCCCTTGACGGTCTTTTCACTAACGCTGTATTGTCCTTCTTTTAATCCGCCTGCTTTGACCACCGCCTCAATACGGTCCTTTGCAACTATCGAGACAAACTTATTTCCGTCCTTTTCGTAAATGAGCGTCTTATAGTCTAAGTGAGGATGAACCGCTATAGCCAGATTTGCTGCTAATGTCCACGGCGTAGTCGTCCAAATCATAAAACACACCCGTGACTCGTCGCTCGTCTCCCGTCGCTCGACCAGACCGAGTTCAATTAACTTTGCGATGCTATCTTCAGCTACCGGGAAGTTCACGAAGATACTTGGCGATGAGATATCCTTATATTCCAGCTCGGCCTCTGCCAAGGCCGTCTCGCAGCCAATCGACCAGTGAATCGGCTTTAGCTGCTTATAGACCAGAGACTTGTCAACTAATTCCGCAAATACCTCAAGAATTCCAGCTTCATACTGCGGCTTAAATGTAAGATAAGGATTTTCAAAATCGCCGAATACACCCAGCTGCTGGAACTGCTTGCTCTGGATTTTGACATATTTGCCCGCATATTTCATGCAGTCTTTGCGGATATCGGGCTTGCTCATCTGGCGCACCTTCTCACCCAGCTCCGTTACCACCTTTGATTCGATAGGCAGGCCGTGACAATCCCAGCCGGGTACATAAGGCGCATCAAAACCCATCATTGTCTTGTATTTAACCACGAAATCCTTGAGCACCTTGTTGATAACGTGGCCCATGTGGATATCGCCGTTGGCGTAGGGCGGACCATCGTGCAGAATATACAGCGGTGCACCTTTGCGGGCCTTTCTGATTTGGCCGTAGATATCCTCCTTAGCCCATTCTTTACGTAACTGCGGCTCACGCTGGGTAAGATTGGCCTTCATCGAAAAGCTCGTCTTCGGCAGGCACAAAGTATCACGATAACTCTTTTCTTTATTCTCAGACATCTATAAAATCCTTAAAGCTCTCAAAAATAATAGAATTACGAATCTTAAGTGTTTTGGCTGATGTTGTCAATATCGCTGTCAACTTGCAGCGAGCAATAAAAAAGGCCTTTCAGAGTTTGCTGCTCTGAAAGGCCTTTAGTTTACAATATTACCTTGCCCAGGGCAGCTTCATATAGTCCTCTGTAGCTAAAAAATAAGTAGAACTACTTATAAAAATCAATCCAAAAACGCATTCGGGATTAGTTTTGAGTTTTAAATTTTGGGCAAATTACGCTTTCGAGGTTTCGAGGTACCAAGCCAATCCTCAAGATTCTTCGCAAGAATAACTACGTCCTTTTTGTTCATAATATGCTTAATTATCGCAGGGTTTACCTTAAGCTTCAGCATCGCCTTGTGCGTTCTGGCCCAGAGCTGAGCCTGCTTAGCCTGGCTTTTGGCAAGGTAAAGCTGGCTCACCAATTCCTGCAAATTGCTCATTGCTATCGCGTCGATATTGTCATAATATCTCGAAATAACGTCCCGCTGATAAGTTGAATATTCTTTGCCTGCCATTTTAACTCAATAACCTCAAAACCATACTGTCTATACACCTCCGCTACTGCGGATTATAATTATATATTCTTTGTCAGGAAAATCAATCAAATACGCAGGGCGGGTAAAATCTATGGCTAATTATGCTGTGTATTATTATACTATTTTTGATGGCGAAGACACTTTACATAATAGACGGCCACGCACATATCTACGCTGCATATT
>CAZOQJ010000080.1:0-10820 GCA_964581905.1 uncultured Pirellulales bacterium | reverse complement strand
GTATATTCGGGCGAATAATCTACGTGCATGGTTTCCCTTAACTAAATAAAGCTTTTCTGCATTTTGGGCAGAGCTTCCTGAAAGAGCTTATAGTTCAACAACTGAAATTCCTCTTTGAAGAAGTTGTTCTTAAGGTTGACGAAACGTGCTTCGCCGTCCTTTGATAGCCAGTAATTTCCGTCTGTAATCCATATAAATTTCCAATCGGTGACATGTGCTTTGTTGAAGGCCTTAATATCCTCGTTCAAGTCCACATACTCGCCCTGATTGATACCTATTTTTGTTCCGGACGTCGAAAAGAAATTCGTTTCTATGAGGATTCTCGGTGTCCCTTCGTGAATGACTATATAATCAAACTTTTTTGGTTTCTGATCTTTTCGCTTATTAATACCTTCGATGGCCCTTTCTCGAATGTATGCAAGCCCTTTGAAACTGTTTTCCTTTTGGAAGATATATTTGAGTGATATAATGCGCGCGGGCACGCTGTCAGTTATATCTTTGAAACCAGCATCTTCTAAGATCTCGGAAATTTTTATGTTTCCAAAATTGCCATGGAGATGTTTTGTATCCACTGGATGCCGCTTTTCCCTAAGGAACTTTTCCAAATCCAAAGTCGATAAGAATTGGTCAGCATTCAAATGCTCAATGAGGTACTTGGAAATTCTCAATCTGCAACCGATCGAGTTAGAAATGTGATGGTAAAAGATTTTTCTTTTCTTTATCACCTTATTAATATACTGAACCATAGAACGCTTCGTGAAAAAAATAAGTTCTTCACGCGTTGGAGAGTCCTTCTTGCAGACGTCGCAGTAAATATTGGCAAAACTCTCATTGGTTTGGCCGTTCTCAAACTTGAAAACGCTGTTCAGTATGTACTTAAGGAGCAAAGATTCCTCAGCGTTATTTAGAACATTAACGTCAAAGCAAAAGTTTATGTATTGAGTGTTAGTGAATCTCTTTAGTTGGAGTAACTCTTCGAAAATATCGATGATCCTTGGGTCGCTTTCGAATACCTTTGTTAGGTAATCAATGTTTATGGTCGCCTTTAGAAGGTCTATTTCTTTCTTATATTCGCCGGTATTGAAATGGGACTTCTTAAATTCATCTTGAAAAAACTCATAAAAGCTTAGTTTGGAGGCAAAGGCTATGTAGTCCATATTGCTCTCTCAATAATTAGTGATTAAAAGTTCATTGATTTGTCCCCTGCCTGATGGTTTGCAGTTAATCTGTCTGGTAGCTCCGACTGTTTCGATTGTAAAATCCTTGTATTGAACCTCGAAAAAATGGTCGGCAGGATCTTCGTTTTTCGGGTCGGAGTTGCTCAGAAGAAACTTAGCGCCTTTGGAGCGGATTCGCCTGCAAAACTTGGCTAAGCGCAATTGGTCCTGTTCATTAAAGTCGTTTTTAGAATATGAAGTAAAACTTGCAGTTGGGCTTATAGGTCTGTAAGGAGGGTCGAGGTAAATAAAGGCATTAGCATCTACGTACTGTTCTATCTGCTCAAAATCAGCACAGATTATGTCTGCCCTCGTTAAAACCTCCGAAACGGCGCGCAGGTTTTCCTCATTGCAGATTTTGGGATTCTTGTAATCACCAAAGGGGACGTTAAAGTGGCCACTACGATTGACGCGGTACAGGCCATTAAAGCAGGTCTTATTCAGAAATATCAGCTTAGCAGGGTCACGATCACCATTGAATTGCTTCCGTATTTTATAATAAAAGTCCTTCCGAGTTAGCCTTTTTCTTTTGAACATCGCCTCTAAAGGTTTCAGTTCGGAGATTAGAGCCTCAATGTTTCTTTTAATAGCGTTGTAGCAAGCAACTAAATCAGGGTTTATGTCAAAGAGATAAAATTGCTTAATTTCAGGATACTGACAGGCAATGTGGAAAAAAATGGCACCGCCGCCAACAAAAGGCTCGACATAAGTATCAATCCGGCCAGAGCATATTTCATCCTTAGGCAGGCGCTTGTCTATCTCATGAATTAACTGGCCCTTGCCACCAGCCCATTTGAGGAAGGGTTTAGCGGCGAGCGATTTTTCGGCAATTAAAGGCATTCCTGTCATCCATAACAAAATTGTTCGACTCCTTCACTTTTATACCAGCAAGTATGAAGGAAGTCAATGGCCTAATTGGTACCAAAGAACGAGAAAACCCCGCAATAAATTGGGGGAGAAAGTATGACCCCCAGCACCCATCCTTCGCTAATGCTACGGAGGGCAAGCAGGGATGGGGGCTAACCGACCCCGGTGAGATAGTTATCACATCTCACGGGGTAAAGGCACGTGGTGGATTACGATTTGAAATTTAGAACGGCAAACACGCCGTGGTACGAGGAAGCTTAAGAGTTAAAGTTTAAAGCAAAAAACCAAAACGCAAAATCAAAAATTGTTGAAGTTCAAGACGGCGAATTGGCCATGGTACTTAATTGCTGCCTCGTTCCGCCTTCGCCAAGGCTTCGGCGGACAGGCTCCTGCCTTTAGAGTCGGGTCACGAATCGAAGTTAAGTACAGCAAAATCTCCGTGGTATTTGCGGGCGGCGGCGTCATAGGCACGGGCGGCGGCGATTTCGGAGTTGAACAGGCCGAGAGAAAAACGCTTTCGGTTATAACGAATTCTTGCACGCCATTTCCTGCAGTCCTTCGACCAGCCAACACCTATGTACTTCGAGCTCGAATTTACCCTGAACTTTCTGCGGTGCCAGACGTTCTGCATGTGAGTCGCAGGACGAAGATTGGCCTTTCGATTGTCCAGGCCATTGTAGTTGATGTGGTCGCAGAACAATCCTTCAGGAACGTCAATAACGAGATTGTGCATATAGGCATTTTTGCGGTCCTGCTTTTCGTACATCGATATGTAACGGACGGCGTAAAAGGTGGTTGGGCCTTTGCGGGCATACCATTTGTATCTTTTCAGGCGAGCGTAATCCTCGGGGTCAACAATGGCGAACTTCTGCATCGATATAGGAATTTTTCTGAAAGCATAGCCGAAACGAAGGCGACGAAACAAAAGAACGAAGAAAATAATCCGCCTTTCGAACCAAGATTGAATGTCGACGGTAACGTTGATGACCCAACCTCCGCACAACATTTACGATTTACGATTTTCGTATTTTGCGTTTTTCGCCGGAAGGCAAAAAACAACGGCCTTCCATAATTGGACGAACCTGCACGTTTGATTGAAATTCGAGGGATTTTTCGAGGAATGAAAATGCGCAGGTGCTTATACAAAAAGGAATAAAAAAAATTTAGATTTTTCGGTTTTTGTGCGCAACTACCTGCGTATTTGATTGATTATTTTCCGTATGTCTATGTACAGCCGATGCTTATATCAGATTTTTTTACAAACCTATGCGGATTAAGAACTTAGAGAAGTGGTTGGTAGAATTTTGGGGGCTTTGGGCCGAGAGTGTTTGTCAGTGTTCCGAGGTTTTCAATGGAGCACTGGATAGAATCGCCCGGCTGGAGGAAACCGCCCGTGGCCATAGCAACTCCGGATGGGGTGCCGGTGGCTATGACGTCAGCGGGTTCGAGAGTCATTATGTGGCTGAGGAACGAAACGATATCAGCTACGGAATAAATCATCTGGGCGGTGTTTGCTTTCTGGCGGACTTTGCCGTTGACGGTGAGCTGGAGAGCGAGATTCTGCACATCCTGGATCTCATCAGCGGTAAGTAAGTACGGCCCCATCGGGCAAAAGCCGTCAGCCCACTTGCCGTTCAGCCAGTCGTAGAATTCGTCCCAGGGGCGTTTGGCCCGGCCTTTGGCGAAAGTTACGCTGCGGGCAGATACATCGTTGGCGATAGTATAACCAGCTACATAATCGAGTGCATCTTCGGGAGAAATATCTTTTGCCCTTCTGCCGATAACAACAGCAAGCTCAACTTCATAGTCAATCTGCTCGCTGTAGGCCGGCCAGGGTATTTCGTCATCGGGACCGATTACGACGGTCGGCGGCATAAGAAAAGGCCTGGGCACGGTAGTTCGGCGAGGGGCATCGGAGAGGCCAAGTACAAGGCCGGCTTCTTTGATGTGCTCCGAGTAGTTGCCTGCAAGTGCGAGGACCTTATTCGGGCGGGTAACAGGAGCAAGCAGCTTGACCTGGTCTTTCGGCGTAAAAGAATCAGCCGATTCGGTAAGCTCTGCAATGCGGCAGAGACAATCGGGGCCTCTTTCGAGGATTTGCTTTACGCTGCGAGGTGGATTGGGGCCCGGCCAAACTGACGGGATGTCAAGAACCCCCCTATCGGAAAGCACTCCGCAGGATATTGTCTGATTGCGTTGATAGGTTATCAGTTTCATATTAAAACAATCTGCTACTATCGAGCATAAAAGTGACGGGGCCATCGTTGGTGCTGGTTACGTGCATATATCCGCCGAAAACCCCCTTCTCGACAGCGATGCCCTTATTGGCAACAAGCTCGATTGTCTTTTCGTAAAGCTGCTGAGCGAATTGCGGGTCGGCGGCGGCATCAAAGCCGGGACGGCGACCCTTGCGGCAATCGCCGTGAAGAGTGAAGTTGCTTACCAACAAAATGCTTCCGCCAACATCAATGACACTTCGATTCATCTTTCCGGCCTCGTCAGCAAAAATCCGCAGGTTTACGAGCTTGTCAGCCATAAACTCGGCATCCTTTTCGATGTCACCATCACCAACGCTGAGATAGACCAGCAAACCCTTGTCAATTCGACCGACCGCTTGGCTATCAACTTCAACTTTCGCCTGCAAAACCCTCTGGATTACCGCTCGCATAATTATACCTGCGCATAAAACTAAAACCATGGAACCGATGTTGCCCGTCGAATGTGCAGCTCATCGATGAAGGCAATGCCCTTGTGCGTTACAAGATAAAGGACAAGCTCTGCGATTTCCTCCGGCTGCATAAGGTCCTGCTTTTTTAAATCCGGACGGACCTTCGCCAGAAGCTCAGTATCTACGCCGCCGGGACAAATCAAATGTACACGGACATTCGAACGATTAAGCTCCTCAGCCAACGATATTGTCATTCCGCGAATGGCGTGCTTGGAGGCGGTATAGGCACTTTGAAGCGGATAGCCCTTGACGCCAACGACAGAAGCGATGTTAATAATGTATGCGGGGTCAGATTTCTTTAGTAACGGCAGGGCCTGCCTGCAAAGGAGAAACGGTGCGCGTGAATTGACGGCAAAGCAGAGGTCCCAGTCTTTCGTTGCGGTCTCTTGTAACTTTGCCGAGTGAGTGACACCTGCATTATTGACCAATATATCCAATCGGCCGAATTTTTCACCGGTGACTCTAACGAGATTTTTGATAGATTCTTCCTCGACCAAATCGGTTACTATAATCTCGGGTTTGCCCCCCGCTGATGTCACCTGGTCGGCTGTTTCCCGGAGCTTGTCGATTGCGCGTGCAGCAAGAACAACCGCTGCACCCTCCTGAGCTAATGCGACACTAATGGCCCTTCCAATTCCCCTGCTGGCGCCCGTTACTATCGCGACTTTTGAAGCCAATCGTTCTGCCATTTCGAGCTCCTTCTCAAAATAGTGCTGCAATTATAACTGAATATTGACGTTGGCTTTTATCGGCCCCTGGGTCGCCTTTCCTGCGAAGGCCTTTGGTCGGCAGGGTATCGGCTGCGCGCACCTCGCTCCCGTCTTAACTCTTTTCTTTCCTCCCTTCTTGCTTCCTGGAATTTCTCGTTGAGCTCATCAAACTGCTTTTGCCTATTCAGGAGCAGACCGTCAATCGCAGCCGTAGTCTTTTTCGCCCCTTCTTCGACAGCCAGCTTTCGTATGAACATAAGCTCGGCCATTATGTTCTCGTGATTGCCTTTTGCCAAAGGCATTTTGTTACCAGTGTCTCTTTTCAGCCACTGGCGTGTTCCGCCTCGGCTTTTCTTTTCAAACTCATCTAATTCCTCCTGAAGACCCTCAAAGGCCTTGATTGCGGCTTCAATTTCGTTTGGGTCGGCAAGTATGTCAGCTTCGGTTTCTGGTTCTGGAGCTGGTATTGTTTTGTTGGGCTCCACACTTGTATTAACGTCCGGCGGATTCGGCTTCGGCACCAATTGAGAAGGACTGACCGCTGCCTCAACAAAAACTGCCCTCACACCTAAAGACACAAACAACAAAACAGATACTGAAATAACGAAACGCTTCATAATATGTTCTCCGGAAGATTAATCAAAACAGAACAATTCCTTAAGCTACTACTCAACAAACACATATACCTGAAATTATATCCTTTATTATATCATCCGGCACTGGAAATTGTTCAAATTTAATTTTACTTTGCAGAAAACAATAAACCGAAAATTGTCATTGCGAGCGATTCCTCCTTCGCAGCCCCTAAGGGGTGGAGAACGGAAGCGAAGCAATCTCAAACGTGCAGGAGCCTTTGTTGCCTGTGAGATAAGAGATTGCCACGGCCCTTCGGGCCTCGCAATGACACTTTGCTTAAGATTTCTACAAAGCAACTTAATTTATGGATGTCCGTTTCTTACACCTCCTCGACACAGGCCAAGCCGAGCATTTCGGTAATTCTATCGAATTCATCGAGAGAGTGAAATTCGATGATAATCCTGCCTCTCTGGCCGTTTCTGCGTGTTTCAATGTTTACCCTTGTGCCAAGCCGGCTGCTGAGCTTGCTCTGCAGGTCCAGGATATGTGGCGGCTTGGAGCGGACGGTCGTTTTCGCCTGGCCAGTGCTCGTGAGATACTTTCTGACCAACCTTTCGACCTCGCGGACACTGAGCCGCCCTGCCATAGCCCGATTTGCAAGCTTTCGTCGAAGCTCGTCAGTGGGCAGGGCGAGCATTGCCCTGGCGTGGCCCATAGTCAATTGGCCATCGATTAACATTTGTTTGATTTCCTGCGGTAAGTCCAGCAGCCGCAAATAGTTAGTAACAACGGAACGGTCCTCGCCGAGCCGTTGAGCAGCTTCGGCCTGCGTCATAGTAAAGGTGCTTATATAGTTTTGATAGGCCTTTGCTCGCTCAATTGGATTCAGGTTTGCACGATGTATGTTCTCAATCAGCGCCAGCTCAAGCAGTTGCTGGTCAGTTGCCTGACGGACTATGGCGGGAATGGTCTCCAGAGAAGCCAACTGAGAAGCACGGAAGCGGCGTTCACCGGCAATTAACTGGAATTTCGGGCCGATGGGCCTGACAACGATTGGCTGTATTACGCCATTGGCCTTGATGGATTCGGCTAAATCAGCAAGCTCCTGCTCGTTCCAGACCGTTCGTGCCTGATAGGGATTCGGCGATATATCGTCAATCTTGATTTTCCGAAGTGATTCGCGTAACTTCTTATCTGGTGGGAAGTTAGCGTCGCCATCATCATCAGACAATAGCTGGTCGACCTCTTCCGGCTCTAATGTTATCGGACTTAAAAGCGACTGAAGCCCCCTGCCGAGATGTCTTGTTTTTTCTCCTTTTGTATCCATTTTTGTATCCATATAAACGCTCCTTCATAATATATTTTATGTCCTGTTCGGAACCAATGCCGGGCATACACAGATGCCTTTTTTGCCGGCTTAAATGTTACTTCGGAATATTCAGTGGAAATTCTATAGCCCCGATTGGCGAAAAAACGGCTTTTTTGAAAAAATGTTTCACGTGAAACGGTCCTGATGCGTAGATGAGTAGATGAGTGGATGCGTTGATGAGAGCGTTTGTTGTTCATGGTTCATAGTTAGCGGATAGCGGCCGCCACGTTTTCTTTCAGAAAATAAGCGCGGGGATGTATACAGCGGATCCCTGGAGAAGTTGAAAGCTTAAAGCCAAAAGTGTAAAGCCAAAATGTAAAATCCAAAACAAGCCACGAAGGCATGAAGACACGAAAAGAATTCGGCCAAGAAGGACACAGAAAGTTTTTAGCCAGCTTAGTGTTCCGCCACACGGACCCGCCAAAAAGACGGCGGGTAAATGGCGGACAAGTCTCGGCAAATTCTACTCCCAAAGCAAGCTTTATCGCAGAACCTTACTTTCGTCCACAGGGCCATTTTTCAATGCCCTACTTATGAAGCTGACTAAATCCTTTGACACAGATACCTATTACCTAAGGCACAGGTTACCTAAGGCACAGGGGCATAAATTTACACGGACTGACCCGGCAGGGGGGCCTTTGAAGGATGTTTCACGTGAAACGGATGAGTAGTTCATGGTTTCCGCCTTCGCTTAAGCTACGGCGGACAAGCATGGTTCATAGTTCATAGTTCGTGGGTCGTGGATAGCGTCCACCACGTTTTCTTTCAGAAAACATACGTGGGGATAAAACGAAATTGAGTTAGTTGGATATTTATCTAATAAATTAGTTCGTTGTTTCCGGCTTCGTCCCTAAGAAACTACGCCGCGACAAGTAGGGGGATAAGCTTGCTGGGAATTGGGAGTTGGGTATAATGGATGGGACGTTAGAAAACAGCTTAACAGGCGAGGAACTGAAAATATGGCTGAAAAGAAAATATTCGTCGGTAGAAAGGCGGAATTAGAGCAATTCACAAAGGCGCTCGAAGACCCACAAGGACAGGCGATTCTTGTCGCCGGCCAGGCGGGGATGGGAAAGACCTTGCTGGTCAATAAAATGGCGGAACTCGCGGAAAATCATCCGAAACTAAAATGCGGCTGGGTGAGATACGAGGTAACGCCGACAGACAGCGTTGATTCAACAATGGCGCTTATGATGGATAATGCGTTTGATGCTGCGCAAGTAACAGAAAGGTCTTTCAATGGAACGGAGCGACGGTTGGAACAATGGCGGAGCTTGCTGAATGTAATTAACATCGGCGATTTGGTAATGAGTTTGCAGCGAGACCCGGCAAAGAATACGCGGGACCAATTTTTGGAGCGATTGAGATTGGTTTCCGGTCGTATGCCGGAGAATGGGCGAGCGATATTTATCATAGACCCGGAAAAGTATATGCAGAAGGAAAGTGATTATGCGTGGGGTCTTGTAATAAGCAGGCTTCCTGCGAAGGTTAAGTTTCTTTTCCCTCAGCGACTCGAGGATGTGCTGGTTTGCGGAGAAGGACTGGCAAGGTGTGACAATATCGTTCGAATTCCAGAAGGGGAACTTGAGCGATTCGATGAGAGAACGATAGAAGAATTAGTTAGTATTCAATCGGAGCAAACACCGGAACTGGAAGAAGAAATGCGAAGTAGTGTAAAGCGGTCGGATAAAAGTCCGTATGCAGTTACAGGAACGCTGGAACTGATTACTGGGGCAGGTATGAAGGCTGAGGACCTGGCACAATATCTCACTCCGGAAGAAGTTGCACAAGCTCAGTGGCGTGGTATATGCAGTAAAGGAGAAGACGCTAAAAAATTATTTGAAGCATACGCGATATTAGAGGTGGGTGTACCGGGAGGCGTGGTAGGGGTGGTAAGTGGATTGAGCGCCACTACGCGAAAGCGGCTGGAAAGAGACAGTTATCTTCAGGGACTTCTGCGTGAGGAAGGGGAAGGAAAGCGGATTTATCACGCGATATTAGCCGATTTTATTCTTGGTCAAATCGGAGAAGTCGAGAAGAAGCAATACCATTTACGGGCGATGTGGATTTACAGAGAGCGGTTGCATAAGGATATTAAGCCGGATGGATTAGCAGCGATGAGATTGCCGGAACATGTTCTGGCAGCGGAAGGAGGAAAGTCATTTGTAGATGCGTTTGTAAATGAATGCACACCGCCGCTTTTGAATCTTGGACTGTTAGATGCTGCAATAAACTTTTCTGAACGGGCGTTGGGTGTTGTTGAAAAGGATTCAGAAGAAAAGACGGTGGTTTTAGGCAATTTGGGAGTGATTTATAAAACGAGGGGTGACTTAGATAAGGCCGAAGAGATGCACAAAAAGTCGCTGGAGATAGACAAGAAGCTCGGCCGACTTGAGGGAATAGCAAGTGATTACGGCAATTTGGGGCTGATTTATAAAACGAAGGGTGAACTGGATAAGGCAGAAGAGATGTATAAAAAGTCATTAGAGATTGCAGAGAAGCTTGGGCTACAAGAGGTGATAGCAAGTTTGTATGGCAATTTGGGGCTGATTTATCATACACGAGGCGAGTTAGATAAGGCCGAAGAGATACTCAGAAAAGGTCTAAAGATTGAAGAAAAATTTGGTCTATTAGAAGGAATGGCAGCAAAGTACGGCAATTTAGGGCTGATTTACCAATCGAAAGGGCAGCTCGATAAGGCCGAAGAGATGCACAATAAGTCGTTGGAGATAGCAGAGAAGCTTGGGCTGCAAGAGGTGATGGCAGGTCAGTATGGCAATTTGGGGTTGATTTATTACACGCAAGGTGAGCTTGATAAGGCAGAAGAGATGCACAATAAGGCGCTGGAGATAAACGAACAAATCGGGCGATTAGAGGGGATGGCAAACCAGTACGCTGCTCTTGGGATAGTTTTTGATGCGAGAGGAAATCTCGATGAAGCAGAAGAAATGCACCTCAAGGGATTAGAAATAGAAGAGAAAATCGGTCGAAAAGAGGGAACGGCACGTCAGTACGGCAATCTGGGGGTGATTTATATGGACAGGGGGCAGCTTGATAAGGCAGAAGAGATGCACAATAAGTCGCTGGAGATTAACGTGCAGATGGGAAATAAAAAGGGAATGGCCAAGGATTACGGCAATCTGGGGCTGATTTATCAAAAGAGGGGGCAGCTTGATAAGGCCGAAGCGATGCATAAAAAGTCATTAGAGATTGCAGAGAAGCTTGGGTTGCAAGAGATAATGGCAAACGCGTACGGCAATTTGGGGCTGATTTATCAAAAAAGGGGTGAATTAGATAAGGCAGAAGAGATGCACAATAAGGCGCTGGAGATAAATAAGAAGTTAGGTCGGCTT